>CAZZEF010000076.1:3753-18207 GCA_964652875.1 uncultured Planctomycetaceae bacterium | reverse complement strand
TTTTGAATGGTGAGGATCTCCCGATGTCTGAAAAGAATCGGGAGAAACGAACAAACATGATTTGACAACAGATCCTCAAGTCCCTTTGTTTTTTGACGAGTTGGAACAAAGAGCTGTTATGACAAATCGAAAACTGCGGTGAAAAGTAAACTTACTTGGTATTGATTGCGGTAATTTTGAATAACGACAGTGTAAAAACGATTCGCGACGGGGCGAATCAGAATAAAATTTGTTCTGAACGAACGGAAAATTTTTCATGTGCGGAATAATCGGTGTTTTATGGACGGATGAACGAAAAGCGATAGCGCAATCGTGTTTCGACCGCATGGTCGATACATTAACGCATCGCGGACCGGATGATCGGGGAACGGCTTTTCTGCCGCTTGATTCAAACGGAGGAGATCTTCGTTGTCGGGGAATTGCGCTCGGACATCGTCGTCTGTCGATTATCGATTTATCCGAACAGGGGCGCCAGCCGCTATGCAATGAGGACGGTTCGATCTGGATCACGTTCAACGGTGAGATCTATAATTATCTTGAACTTAAGCCGGATCTTGAACGCAAGGGACATCATTTTCGAACAGAGACGGACACGGAAGTTCTTGTTCATCTTTATGAGGAATACGGTCTTCGGTTTGTCGATTATCTCAACGGAATGTTCGCGCTGGCGATTTGGGACGGACGCCAAAGACGGCTTGTTCTGGCCCGGGACAGAATGGGTAAAAAGCCGTTTTTTTACCGCAAAGAGAAAAATCGCTTTTTATTCGCCAGCGAGTTAAAAGCGCTGCTGGCCGCTCCCGATGTTCCTCGGGAATTGGATCCGATTGCCCTTGATCAGTATTTAACTTATCAGTATGTTCCGCATCCCCGGTCCATCTATCAGGGGATCTTCAAGCTTCCGCCGGGACATTTGGCGGTTCTTTCGGAGTCGCCGGATTCAGAAGCGGCGTCCTTTTCCGACGATTCTCTTTTGGCGTTGACGGAAGATCCGAACGATACGCGGCTCCGTTCCAATGAAAATTCTTTTTTTACGGAAGAAGATCCGAACGGACTTTGTTTTGTTGTCCGGCCTTATTGGCGGCCCGACTGTCGATTGGATAAAACGCTTTCTTTTGAAGAGGGCAAACGGGAAGTACGCAGGCGGTTGGAAAACGCGGTCCGGCTTCGAATGAGGAGCGATGTCCCATTGGGGGCCTTTCTTTCCGGCGGGGTCGATTCGTCGATTATTGCCGGAATCATGCAGAGTTTAAGCAGTCGGCGTATCAAAACGTTTTCGATCGGATTTGCTCAAAAAGAATATAATGAAACGGAATATTCCCGTCGAACAGCGCAGCGGTTGGGAACGGAACACGAAGAGTTTTTCGTCGAGCCGGACGCGGAAGCCATTTTTCCGCAGCTGGTCTGTCAGTATGACGAACCGTTTTCCGACAGTTCCGCCTTGCCGACTTGGTATCTTTCGGAACTGACGCGAACCAAAGTAACCGTTGCGCTCAGCGGAGATGGCGGAGATGAACTTTTCGCCGGATACGATCGGTATAAAGCGGTTCGGCTTGGTTCGTTCATTGATCGGGTTCCCTTCCTGTTTCGAAAGCTGCTGGCAGGACCGGTTCGGGCGATGATTCCCGCTTCCGTTCGTCAGCGGTCACTTCTTCGGCGCGGAAAGCGTTTTTTGGAAGCCTTGACAATGTCTCCCGCGGAACGGTATCTGCAATGGATCGCCATTTTTAACCGTCAGCGAAAATTGGAACTGTATCAATCGGATTATTTTCGTCAATTTTCAGAATCTGCCCGTTTGTGTCATTATGACATTCTCGATTTTTTGACAGAAGCCGGGCGGTATTCTGCGAGTCGTGATCCGGCGACGTCAATTTCCCTAACCGATCTTTTAACCTATCTTCCCGGCGATTTAATGACCAAAGTCGATATTGCATCGATGAGGCATTCACTTGAAGTGCGTGCCCCTTTTCTGGATCGCGATTTGATTGATCTTGCGGCTCGGCTTCCGATCGAATATAAAATCAGAGGAAGAAAAGGCAAATTCATTCTTCGGGAAGCATTTCGCGATTATCTTCCGCCGGATCTTGAAAACCGGCCTAAAACCGGATTTGGTGTCCCTTTGGATCATTGGTTCCGCGGTCCGCTGAAAGATCTTGTTCATGAAATTCTTTTGAGTCCGTCGGTAAAAGACGCCGGTATTTTCGATCCGAAATACATTCGTCGGCTTTATGACGAACATTGTCAAAAGAAATTCGATCATTCGGCCCGACTCTGGTCCCTGCTCGTCTTTCAATATTGGTACCAGCAATAAAAAGAACCTTTTTTATTTTTGTGCAATGGGTCTAAACCCCCCATCTTTCAGATGGACCCTTCAGGTTTTATTTTATAAGAAATCCGCCAATCATAAAATGATCTTGATGAAGAATAATAAAACATCATCTGATATTATTAATATTGACTCTGTTCGTTATATAAACATGCCTCATAAACATTTTTGATGAATGATATAATGACTGTTTAAATGTTTAATGTTAATTATATGTTATATTGTATGATTCTTTTTGCTGTGTAAAACTTTACTTGTTAGTTATTTTCTTGTTTTTGTAAAATTTTCATATTTTTTAAAAATTTTTCCGGAAAAAACGTTTTGAAAATACCTTTATTTATAAAGAGGATTATTCAAGAGCAAAATTTATAAAATTTTCTTGAAACACCAAACAAATGAACATGTCCGGAAGTCTGTTCCTGCGATTACGAATAAAACCGCTTCGGCTCCCAACAGAATCGGTTATTATTCATCAGTGTCGGATCTGATGAATTATATATAACAGGGGCAGGCTCCCGAGACGTGTTTCTTATAAAAATATATGTTTTATACTGTCCATATTTTTAATTTTCATTTTACCCGATGGTTGACTTTTTGAACCGATGGTTTTTTTGGTCTTGAAATGGGAAAAAATGTGAACCGAATGAACCTTTTTCTTCATTGCCAAGATCAAAAAAAACATTATTTACTGCAGTTTAAGTCATTATATTAAATATTTTTTATCGTAATAGGAAGAATACTTAACATGTTACTTGCAGCAATAGAGGCTTTTATTCTTGTCGCTTTTCTTCAAGTCATTTTTAAAGAAGAGTGGTCATTTAAACAGGTTTTCGGCGGCGCGCTTGCTTCGGCAATCATTAACAATTTTCTTGTCAAACTGCTGGGTAAAGCGATTGATAACCCGTTTGCTCTTCTTTTTACCGACTGTTTTATTATCTTTATTATTTCTTTTATCATCTTCAACGCGATACTTCAAACCGACGTAAAAAGGGCGGCTTGCGCGGCAGGCGGCTTTATCGGTCTTCATTTTGGAATTGTCATTATTATTCTTTTAGCGTTTGGGGGCATGATCAACAGCATGGCCGACGCCGCGGATGATTTCGAGAACGGCACCAACGAAATGGTGTTTTATGATGACAACGGCAATGAAATACCGCCGATAGAGGATCAGGGACCCGCGGGCTCTTATCTGGGGGGATTTCAGATCACCGAAGGCGAATTCGGAATTACTTCCCTTCAGGCTGTTTTCATTAATGCCAAATCCGAATATTCCAAAGGAAAGATCTTTGGAAAAGTTGTCGGTGATAAAAAAGAAAAATCGTTTAAAAAAGGATACGCCGTCTCTTCGATCGAATACAAGCAGAGCGAAGGAATTCTTTGGGCCGTTCGCCTTGGTTATAACAAGATCAAGGAAGACGGTTCGCCTGATCCTGACGATAAATTTCAGTCCGAATGGCTGGGCAGTAAAGATCATCCCGACAAACCGCAAACCATTTTCGCTCAAAAAGGCTTCATCAGTAAATACAAAGTCATTCACAGTCCGGAAGAGGAAGCCGTTGTTCTGATGAAATAAAAATTTTCCATCTTGTGCCGTATCATTGCGGATTTTATGTTCAAAGGTCGAAAAGAACAATTGATTTATGAAGTCCTTCGGCGGAAAATTTAAAAGAACTGTATAAAAAGGACAGGATAACAAGAACTCTGTTCGTATTATTTCTGTCCATTCGTCAATAATGAAATAATGATTTTTCGATCTTGCCGCAAAGGATTCTTCATTTCTGAAAAAACTGTTCTGATATGCTTTTTTCTGAACATTTCAAAAATTTTCCCAAGAAGAATTACGGGAATCTCTGTTGCGTATTTTTATAAAAAATAGATAATGAATTTAAAGAAACGCCAATTGAAGTCTTCCGTTTTCCCGCCCGTTGACTTCGTGAGCCGACAGTTCTTTTGACGATGAAGCAGTAACACGCGACCAAATTGTTTTTACAGAACCCCCGTTATACTCAAAGACCGCGGCAGAGCGGATCGACAAATATTTCTGAAAACAGAACATGCAGGGACAGATGCCCCGGAAATGAGATCCCCAACATGAAAACCGGATTAATTTTGGAAGGCGGCGCCATGCGCGGAATGTATACTGCCGGGATAACGGATGTTTTTATGGAGAACAATATTGTTTTTGACGGGGTGATCGGTGTTTCCGCCGGCGCGGTTTTCGGCTGCAATTACAAATCGTTCCAGCCGGGCCGGGTGATTCGTTACAATAAAAAATACTGTCGGGACAAAAGATACGTCAGTCTGCGTTCGCTCTTTTTGACCGGGGATCTTTACGGAGTCGAATTCGGGTATAATCTTCTGCCGACGAAATTGGATCCGTTCGACACGGAGAGTTACCAACGGTCGCCGATGGAGTTTTACGTTGTCTGCACCGATGCACGAACAGGTCAGCCCGTTTATCACCACTGCGAAAAAGGAGATGATCGGGACATTCAATGGTTTCGGGCTTCCGCGTCAATGCCGCTGGTGTCCAGATTTGTCGAGATCGACGGTCAGCAGCTTTCCGACGGCGGAACCGCGGACTCCATTCCGATCCGTTTTTTTCAGTCGCTCGGATACAATCGAAACGTTGTCGTCCTGACTCAGCCGGACGGTTTCATTAAAAAAAAGCCTCGTTTTCTTTCTGTTATTCAATGGTTTTTAAGAAAATATCCACTTCTGACCGACGCACTGGCCGACCGGCATCTTCGTTATAATGAAACATTAAGTTATATAAAAGATTTGGAGCAATCGGGCATCCTTTTCGTTTTTCGGCCGAAAAAAGCGCTTGGCGTTGGCGCGGTCGAACATAATCCTGAAATTTTGGAACAGGTTTATCAGCTCGGAAGAGAGGACGCGACGGCCCGGCTGGATGATCTTAAAAATTTTCTCGCCTGATCCTTCTTTTTTATGACGATTACGTGTTTTTTTCTGTTGCAAGATCAAAAATCTGACGCGAAACCGATATTTGCCGATTTCTTTATGAAGTTTTCTTTTTCAATGTCCAACGAACAGCCGATTCATCAAGTCCATCGTCGGCAACTGTCGGCAGTATAAAAATTTTTCGATCTTGTTTTAAAAACAAAAAATTTAAGGCGGCAATTTGCCGGTGAATGTTTGGGGGTACCCCTTATTACGGACTCTTGAAATCGTTTCATGACCCCTTTTTCGACTTTTTGACTTCGTATTTTGTAAGCTTAAAAACGTTAAAAACAAGTTATGAAACTGCTTTTAATAATTTAATCGTTTTTGCGGCGCCTGTTGTATTGACAGCAGATATTTTTTATAATTCAATATTAAGTGAGGAAGGTGAACTTCGTTATTTTGTTTTTTAAGAGAAAACGAGTAAAAAATGAAAGAGTTGAATTTTAAGGGATTGTTATTGTTTCGAACGAAAGTTTTCGAACGAATACCGGGGATCTTAATTGCGGGTGTTTTTCTTTTTTTCTTTTCGACAGATCTTGCCGCGGCGCAAGAGCGGACGGTCGTTAAGCCGAAGATCACTCAAGAGGCGCTGATTAATCCGGGAATGGGCTGGGTTCATTATCAGTACTCCAGCCGGTTATGGGCTTATGGCAGTCTGCAAAAGCCGGGCGACACGCTCGACTGGTTCCCGGGGTGTTCGACTGTTTATTTTCGGCTCGCCTGGAGTTATCTGGAACCGGAAGAAGGTAAATTTCGTTGGGATCTGATCGATGCCTGGGCGCAGCCTTGGATCCAAAAGGGAAAGAAGATCGCCTTTCGTGTCATGGCCAGTGATCCGCGAACAGTATACACAACGCCCAAATGGGTTCGGGACGCCGGTGCCAAAGGAATCGATTATCCTTGGAATAAAACAGATCTCGGAAGCACAGAAACCGTTCTTTGGGAACCGAAATTCGACGATCCGGTCTTTTTGGCAAAACTGGATCATTTTCTGGCGGCCTTTGCCAAACGATACAACGGTAATCCGAACGTCGCGTTCATTGATATCGGATCGTTCGGTATTTACGGAGAAGGTCATACCGGACGTTCGGCCAAACTTTCGCAGGAGGAGACGACCCGAATCTGCAAAATTCATATTGATCTTCATAAAAAACATTTTCCCGATACACTTCTCTGTATCAGTGACGATGTCGCGGGAAACGAACGCCGGAACGAACACGCTGAAATCATTGATTACGCTTTTTCCAAAGGGGTAACGCTTCGGGACGACAGTATTCTTTGCAGCGGTCCGCCGAACGAATGGTTCAGTCAGAAACTGGCGGGGCAGTTCTGGCCGGTCCGTCCGGTCGTTGTCGAACACGGTCATTATATCAGGCGGGTGTATAAAAAGAACTGGACTCCGGAACGTCTTGTTCAGGCTGTTGAAGATTATCACGCAAGTTATCTTTCCATTCACAATTGGCCGGAACCCTATTTAAAAAGTCATCGGGATGTGATCGACAAGATCAATTTGCGGCTCGGCTATCGAATCGAACTTCGGGAAGTCTCTTTTCCGAAAAAGATCAAAATCGGTGATCCGGTTCGAATCGATACGGCTTGGGCTAACGTCGGAACTGCTCCCTGTTACGGAGGCGCTCATCCTTCGTTTACTCTTAAAGATCCCAAGGGTAATATCGTCTGGTGTTTTACCGATGAGTCGTTCAATGTTAAGGATCTGCCTGTTGCCGGTCCCGGTAAAGCGCAATCGGTTCGTCGATCCAGTACCGGTCATTTCGGTATTGTTACACCTATTCCGACCATTAACGAAGGCGTTATCCTTCCGATGAAAGAACTTGGACTCTATCCGCCGTTTGGCGAAAACGTTCCAACGGTCGAGCCCGGCAAATACACGCTCTTTGTTTCATTGGGCGATGCCGATGGAACGCCCCGAATTGCTCTTCCGCTTGAAAGTTCTGAAAAGGAAAAAAGGTATTATCCTCTCGGCGAAATCACCCTTTATTAAATAAAAAGGGGCATTCGTTCGCGCTTGAACATTGAGTAAAAAGAAAACATCTGTCTTCCAGTCGAAGAGTCCATTGGCTTCATCCTTATCGGGATATTATACCGAGTTCATAATGAATTTTCCATTACAACATCAAAAGAACAGTCGATTCACGCAAGTCAATCGGCGAAGATGACGGAATATTTAAAATAAAAGCAGTATAAGAGTCCGCTGACATTAAGAGCCGACTATCTGAAAAATAGCCGGCTCTTCTTTTTCTTACCGAAAGATCTCTTTTTCTGAATCGAAAAAAGTTACATTTCCGAAATTGTATTTTCTTTGTTTTTCAAAATCAAACTGGCGAGAAATCTTCCGAACCAGGCAACAGGAACAACGGTCGAAGTGAGCGCGAAAATACTCAGCCATTGCCGAAGCGAAAGAGGGGTTGTTCTGAATATTTCGCTTAACTGCGGTGTTTGAACCATAAGGATCTGAATGATCGTAATTGTTAAAACGATGACGATAAAGATCCGGTTTTTCCCGATCATAGCCAGCGGCGATTCATCGTAACGAAGTGCCCGGCAGTTGATCTTATGCCAGAATTGGAACATGATCAAAACAGTAAAAAAGATCGTCAGCGCTTCCAAATTATGTTTCAGATATTCCGGGGAAATGGCCGGAATTGAGGCATCATAAAGATGATCGGGCGTTCGCAAAAACCAGCCGTTGAACAGGGTCATAAACAAAATGGCCGCCTGATACAAACTGACGACGAGAATTGTTGTCGCCATTGTTCCGGTGATAATGTGTGAATCGCGGGAGGTCGGCTTCGACTTCATTGTATAAGGCCGGGGCGGTTCTGTTGACAACGCAATTGCCGCGAATGTGTCCATAATAATATTGATCCAAAGCAGCTGCGTCACTGTCAGCGGAAGCGGTATGCCGACCAGCGGTCCGATCAAGGCGCAAAGGAGCGCGACGACATTGACCGAGAGCTGGAACTGGAGGAACCGCTGAATATTCTGAAACAGGGTTCGCCCCCACCAAACGCCGGTCACTATGCTCTTGAAATTATCGTCGATCAGAACGATATCACTTGCTTCTTTGGCAACCTCTGTTCCGGCGGTTCCCATGGCCAGCCCGACATCGGCGAATTTCAGTGCCGGCGCGTCGTTGGTTCCGTCTCCGGTCATTGCGACGACTTCTCCGTCATGATGAAGCGCTTTCACCAGCCGGAGTTTATCCGCAGGAGTCGATCGGGCCAGTACTTTCAGCCGCTTGGCCGTTTTCGGAAGATCGTCCTCGGAAACGTTGGCCAGCTCGGCGCTGGTCATGATCAGTTCGTCTTCTGAACCGCGGTAAATTTTCGCCTGTCGAGCAATTGCCGCCGCTGTATTCAATGCGTCGCCGGTGATCATTTTTACTTCGATTCCCGCGTCAAGGCAGGTCTGAACCGCTGAAGGAACCTCCTGTCGAATTGGATCGGCTATGCCGACCAGCGCGATTAGTTTTCGGTCCGAACATTTCATGCACTGGTCCGGATCGCCGCAATGACAATCTCCAGAGCCCGTGCCCGAAAGGATCTTTTCACTGAATCCCAAAACACGAAGCGCCTGATCCGATGCCGTTTTTACCGCCTGATCAATACCGTCATGAACATTATGGTCGATCAGTAATTCGCCCTCTTCGGTCAGGACCGTTGAACACATCGGAATAATTCGTTCGGGCGCTCCTTTCATAAAACATTTTCGAACGCCGTTTTCTTCCGTTACGGCAACCGACAGTTTTCGATCGGAGTTATGACCGAGTTCGTAAACCCGAACATTCTGTTTTCGAACGGCCAGATAATCAATGTCATTTTGCGCGAGAAATTTCAAAAGAGAACATTCCGTCGGATTGCCGATTCCGATGATTTTTTTATTTTCAGGATCATTCGGATCGGTTTCCGTTCGCAAGTTGGCTTCGCTATTGACTGCAACACCATTAACGAGCGCGGGCCAGTTCGGTGTATTTTTCAGATCGGAAAGCTGTGTCTGATCGAACGTTTTCAGACCGGCGAAAAAGTAAATCGGCCGCATCTGATTTTCTGTCAGAGTCCCTGTTTTATCAGTGCAGATCACGGTTGCGGATCCAATGGTTTCGGACGCGACCAGTTTTCGGACAAGACAGTTTTCGTGCGCCATCTTCATCATGTTCAAGGCGAGACTGACGGTTACCATCATTGGCAGACCTTCCGGAACGGCGACGACGATAATGGTTACCGCGACAACGAACCCGAGAAGAATACTTTTAAGAAGCTCGATTCCCAGTTCCGTTTGACCGATGGTTATGCCCCAAATTCCGGTCATAATCGTGAATGAAGCCGCAATTGTCGGAAGCGAGATCAAAACGGTAATGACTTTCGATTTTACCGTCATGTCCATACTGGCGAAAAAGGGCTTGAGCGCGAATTTTACCAGCAGAACGGCCAGAATAAGCGAAACGGCGCCGATGAGCGATACAGATCCCCCGGTCCTTAAAAGCGCGGAAGTCAATTCCGATTCAACCGCCGCTTCAACAGCCATAACGGAAAAAATCGCCATTGCCCCGACAACGCCGATCACACTGATCTGCTTGGCCAAAACCGTCAGCTTGGCCGTCAAGGGGGTTTCGCTTCGGTCCTCCTGATTTTCGGTTAGGGCCTTGGCGATTTCCCCCATCTTGGTTTCATCGCCGACCGCGGTCACGAGAAAGAGCCCGTGTCCATCAGCGACCATTGTTCCGCGGCCGAGAAAACAATCGTCATTGGCGGAAAAACGATTCCTGACCGATGCGAGATCGAACGAATCCGCAATCGGCTTTTTTCGCTCCGGTTTTGATTCGCCGTTGAGCATCGACTGATCAACGAACAATCCCATTGTTTCAAGAAGAACACCGTCTGCGGGGATCTTGTCGCCGGAATCAAGACAGACCAAATCGCCCGTTACGACATCATTAATTGAGATCTTTTGGATCTGACCGCCGCGAAGAACCTTGACCGGAATATTTTCCTTGACTTTATTGAGAAGTTCGAACTCGCGCTGACTTTTACGTTCACTGAAATATCCGACCAGAGTGGCCAGAAGAATGGCCAGAAAAATACCAATCGTTTCAACGAAGCTCGCGTGTTCGTTTTTAAGAATATAAATTTCAATGGCGGTTATGATCAAAGAGATGACCGCCGACGCTAAAAGAATGCGAATGGTCGGATCTTTAAATTTTTCAAGAAGATCGCGCCACCAAGGGGTTTTGGGGGGCGGCGTAAAAACGTTTTGCCCGTATTTTTTTCTCTGTATCGGAATCTGTTCTTCCGTCAAGCCGATCGAGGTGTTCAATTCAAAATCGCCAAGATCAATTTTCTGTTTCATTAAGTGAACAACCGTTTAACTTTCTTTGATTACATTGTGTGCGTTTTAATTTTTCCTGTTCTGTCACCGAAGGAAAATTAAAAACTGTGCCGTAAAATACACCCTGCAAGATGATTCCATTATATATTAAAGATGAAATTCGAGGGAGGGGGACAGATCCCTTCTCCTTAAAAGAATAACAATATCAATGTTCTGCATTATTTCAACGATTAGGCGAAAAGGTGAAAAATACAGAATAATCAACAAAACAAAAACGTCCAGTCCAATCAAAACGAAAACAGGAACACGATGAAGCCCGGTCCTGACCGTATTTTCAGAGAAAAAAAGTATTTCAAGTTCAAAAAGGATTCAAAATTAAAAGCGATACGATGCCTTGGGGTTCGCTTCGCATATTTATATCGAGTCCATCATGAATTTTCCGATACAACGCCAAAAGAACAGCCGATTCACGCAGTCAATCGGTAAAGATGACGGAAAATTTAAATAAAAGCAGTATAAAACCTTAATGATCGTAACAATAAGTCATTCCCGTCCTTGTTAAATTTCAAGAATTTTTTATACGGAAACTTGTTTTAGTCCCCGGAACGGTCGAACTTTACTGTCCATCGGTCAAGCTGACGGTTTACTGTCAGACCGACTCTAAGATGAATATACAGTTTTTTTGACAAAAGAAGAGCCGATTCACAAAGTCAATCGGCTGGTATCCCGGAGATTTCAATGAAAAAGTATAAAATTTTTGCGCGTTTTATTTATTGCTGGGACAGGTATTCCTTCAGCGCTTCGGCGAAAGAATGTCCGAATTCGCGCATATGTTCCGGCGTTACTTCGACGCCTTCGATATTGGCGTAAGGAACTTCGAGTGTTCCGGCCAAAACAATACCCGGCTGTTCACACGCCCAGCCGGTACAGGTCTTTTGTGTTTTCAGATCAAGGCCGTAAGTCATACCGTTAATGCCTTTAACCGCGTCGAAATGCAGTTTGCCGGTCTTCTGATGTTTAGCGATCAACGGGGTCAACCGGGCAAGTGTTTTCTTCATCTTTTCACTGAACGGCGGAGTAAAGAAAAGTGTCTGATGCAGATTCGGCGCGTCATCGTATAATTCAGGACAATGAAAATCGAACATGACCAGTCTTGAATCGGACGGCCGGGCGGAGATCATTTTCATTAAGGCCCGTACTGTCGGATACCGTCCCTGAACGTAATCGCGATTGTGATCGTGCGGAATACGTCCTTTTCCCTGATCGCCGTCTTCAACGCCGTCCTTGTCGATAAACGGAACGGCGAAAATTTCTGTATTTTTCCGGAACCATTTACCCGTTTCCGTATCGGACAGCGCGGTCTCCATGATCCCCTCAATAGTGTAAAGAGCGACCTGCTCGCAGGCATGATGTGTTCCGGTCAGAACAATTCGGGTCTTTTTGTCCGATTGGAAATCACTGATTCGGATCATTTCAACCGGACGATTCTTTTGACTGGCGGTCAAAATTTCTTTCTTTAAACAGGGATTCCCGGAAAAACGGCCGCAAAACCGTTCAAGCGTTTCCTGATTGTAAGGAATACCGACCGAGAAGCGGACCTGATGATCGTCCGGTCTGAATTTAAACGTAAACCGGTTACGGGGCTGACCCAGTGAACCGAGCCAGGACCAGGTTTTCCCTCCGTCCCGACTGTAAGCCGGTCCGCGTGTCGAAAGAGGCGGCCTTGTCGTAAACTCAAAGCGAACCGTTTTCCCTTCCGCTCCTGTTACACGAAACGCCCAGTAAAACCATTCGCCTCCGCTGTCCCTCATCTCCTGATGAACACGAACAACATTGTCATTGATCGACTCGACAATAATATTTCCGCCGGGAAAATCTGTGTCGATCTTGATCCCGGCCGTGTCGGCGCCGAAAGCCGGCAGTGTCAGAACAGCTGCCGCAAAAATACCGCAAATATAATTGACAGCGCGGACGAAAAATTTTTTCTCCGCTGGTTTCCGATCGTTTTTTGAATTTGAAAATACTGACGACCAATCGTAAAAAACATAATAATTCGGAAATGACATGAAATTTTCTCCCCTTATTCAAGTTCGTTTTACTGGCGCGCCGTCTCTTGTTATACTGAGTCCATTATGAATTTTCCGTTATAACGTCAAAAGACCAGTCGATTCACACAGTCAATCGGCGGAAATAATGGAAAATTAAAAATATACTGAGTCCATTATGAATTTTCCGTTATAACGTCAAAAGACCAGCCAATTCACACAGTCAATCGGCGGAGATGACGGAAAATTTAAATTAAAAGCAGTATAAAAACAGTATATCAAAGGGCCTGGCGGTAAAACGGATAAAAATTACGTTTCGAGATAAAAGAAATTACGGGGCGGTCGTTTCACCGTCGGCAATGGATCCGAGTGCCCCCCAAACACCGAACGGACTAACACCGAGCGGTTCTCTTCCGTTGGACGGATAGTTCGTACTTCCGGTACTGACAACATAATCTTGACTCCCGCAGTTGATCGTTTCGGAAACGAAAACGACGGATCCGTCCGCTCGAAGCGTATTGACGCCCCCTGAATGATTGCTTGTAGCGCTGTAATATCCGTTTTCAAAATCGCCAGTCGAAGTTTCAGCGCAGCTGGGCGAGTTTGGCGGAAGTATGGTTTGAAAACCGGTAACAAGTGTTCGTCCGTCCTGAAAAAGATAGCCGCGTCCGACCGAAGAAGAAGTTCCATTATAGATCGTTGTGTCCAGCGTACTTCTCTTGCCGGCGCATGCGGAAGGCGTTCCGCTCGTCCCGGTTCCTAAACCGGTAAGACTGGCGAACACTCCTCCTTTGATCTTTTTTTCATAAGATTCGTTGCCCGTTACCCCTTCTGAGAAAGCGATTGTATTGGAAGATCCGTCCAGAATATCGGAAAAGTCCCGGCAGACAATATTGTAATCGAATGTTCCAATCAATCGTCCGCTTCCTCCTCCGAAAAATCCGCGGGAATTGACAATTTTATCTCTTGGCGTCGATCCGTTTTCCGGTCGCGCGATATTCAATACGGCATCGCCGACAGATCCGAAATAATTCGTTCGGGTTCCGTTTCTGCTGTATGAAATATCCGCGCCGGTCGGATCCGAAGGACAAGCGAGATAAGAAGCATGAATTCCCCATAAATAATATAAATTTGCGTCACTCAAAAGAACCGAAGGACTTCGTCCGCTGTTTTTTGCTGACCAGCCGGTTATCGTGTCATAAGCGGCCCCCTGTTCACAAAACGGAAGCAGCGCGAAATGAAAACTGACCATCGGCCCCCAGTTGCCGTTATCGCACCCGCCCCGCTGCGGCGGAAAATATCGGTTCACGTCATGATAATTATGTAGTCCGACCCCGATCTGCTTGAGATTGTTCGTACACTGCATACGCCGGGCCGCTTCCCGCGCCGCCTGTACCGCCGGCAGCAGCAGTCCGATTAAAATACCAATGATCGCAATCACGACCAAAAGTTCCACTAATGTAAAACCTTTCTTTTTCATCTGATTTCTCCTTTGGAGCAAAAATTTTATAATCCAAACGGATTACATGAAATTTATGAATTATTGATGACCGCTGAAAGAAAGAATCGTTCCTTTCTGTTTCCGCAGTAAATATGACATTTCCCTAAATTAAAGTCCGTCTGTATTTTCGAAATTGACTTTTTTGTTGTCGTTGTCTTTGTTGTTTTTACTGTTGTTGTCTTTGTTTTTGTTGTCTTTGTTTTTGTTGTCTTTGTTTTTATTGTCTTTGTTTTTATTGTCTTTGTTTTTATTGTCTTTGTTTTTATTGTCTTTGT
>CAZZEF010000076.1:1140-3653 GCA_964652875.1 uncultured Planctomycetaceae bacterium | reverse complement strand
TGGCGAAAATATCAATTGGTGATCTTTTCTCCATCCTGCGCGCTGTCATATAAACGGAATTCGCTCCAGGCGCTTTTGAGAAAAGACGGATTTTTACTGGGTTTTTTACCGGTTTCGTTGCCGAGCGATATCAGTCCCGGTTGAAGAAGAACAGGAGCGGGCCAATTGTGTTTCGAAACAAGATGTCCATCGGTGTATTGCCGGATCTGTTTGTTTTCCGCGTCGAAAACGACCGCAATTTTCATCCAGGTTCCCCAAAGATTCCGCGGAAAGATCCGCGGCGACTGAAACACTGTTCGACGGCTGGCCGGAACGGTATTGTCGTCCGTCCGATTTTCTTCCTCAATAAAGACCTGCATAGTTCCGTCCTGCGTAATCTGCCATAAAACGGCCCCTTCTTTTCGCAAAAACTGTTCGCTGCAAGCCAGAATATTCGCCGGATGATCGAGCCGGTCGATTCGGATCTGCGCCATCATCGTCATGTTTTTATATTTGCCGAAAGTTTCAAATTCGATCCGTGATCCGTTCCCCTTGATCAGAGTGCTTTTCGATCCGTGAAGAACACCGTCGGTAACGGAACATTGAACGAAATCGGCAAACGGGATCAGATCTTTTCCGCTCTTGGAGACGTTTACTGTCCGGTTTTTGGGATTTCCCGTCAGATCGAATCGGGCGGCAAGATGCGGATCACGATTGATTAGAAGATCGTGTTGACTATTGATTTGCTGTTTTTTCTCAATGAACCCCAGCAAAAAACCAAAGAATTTTTCCTCTCCAATATACAGTTTTTCATTAACGGGAATAGATCTGATTTTTCTTAAAGAATCAATTCGGGACGCCGTTCCGCCGCAAAGGTTTGCCAGCAGTCCTCCTTTGCTGTCCGCGATATCGACCTTGCCTTTGATGACGTCAAGACGGGCTTCCGTTCGATTGACGGAAACGGAAAAATCGGTTCCGCGGTCGATGAAATCGGCAAAGGGCGTAATGACTCGAAATCCGGTGGCTTCCTGCGGGACATGCGCATGTATTTTTCCTTCCCGGCAAAAGACATTCGACGGACCGTTAATAACGAATCGGGCCGGACCTTCCAAAATAACCCGGGCGCCGTCATGAAAATCGAGCCGAACCAGTCCGCTTTTCAGAAAAAGTTCGTTCGGTCCGGTTTCCTGTCCTCTTTTAAAAGATTCGCAGCCGTCTTCCCATTCGGCATCGACCAATTCGGCAACCTTGGCCAGCGGCTGAAACGTATCGTCGGATCGGGTCATGCGCCATTGAAACAAACCATTGGCACCGGCCCAAAAGATCATGCCGATAAAGCCGGTCAGTAGAACAAGGCGCGCACAATAAAAGAAGAGATCGATCTTTTTACGCCTGTTCGATCTTTCAGAAGCGTTGGGGGTATCGGTTGGATCTGTTTTAAAAGACCGGGGAACAAACCAGTAGCGCAGAGACCGGTAAAACAGATTGCGGTTTTTCTTAAAAACGGGGATCACCACCTGATGAAGCGGTTTGGTGCTTCGTTCCCAACGGATCAGTTCATCAAGAAGGCGCGCATCAAGTTTTGTCATAAAATAGACGTCCGATGCTTCGAGACGGTTTTGAGCGTCGACCGTGCTTTCGCCGTTTGACAAGATCCTGTTGGGATCTTTGGAATTATCGAACGCGGTGTTTCCGACGAAAAAACGATTCCTTTCAAAGGTGTCATGAACCTTTTGCAAGGTTCCGTAACGTTCGCGCAGGATGAAATCGACCAAGGCGTTGTCTCGAAACATCAGTCCGGCTTCCGGATCTTTCTCCAAGAGATCGGCCAGCTGATCGGCCTGTTCCGAAGTAATGGATCCATCCAGCCAGGCGTTGATCAGTTCACTGTTTTTCAGGGAATAATCATTCATGAGCGCCTCCCTTGAGTGTACGTTCAATACAAGACCTTAATTTTGCGCGGATTCGACAAACTGTTTTTCCCAAAGTCAGAGGTTTTCGACCGGTCTGTTCGGCAATTCGGACCAACGGAATATTTTCAAAGTAATAAAGTTCGATCAATTTTCGTGATCGATCGGTCAATTTTTTCAAGCAGAGTTCCAAAGCCATTGTTTCTTCTTCAAGATCTTCGCTCCCCAAAATCGAAGCGAGTCAATCGTTTGATTTTGGAGAAATTCCGCGATTTTTCGCATTGAGTCGGGCAAAGTTTTCAAATGTTTTTTCCAAAACTGCAAGGAAATATTTCGAGTGATCTGACGAAGCAGCGGCTTGACATCGGAGTTCAGATCCCAACTTTCGGCCTTTTGAACAAAGGTGACGAATACAGAATTAACGATATCTTCAAGCAACAACCGACTGGGGGACAATTCAAACGCGATAAAACGAACGAAATTATAATTTTCAAGAAACAACTGCGATGCTCGATCTTGGGGAGATCGTTCAGAGTTTTGTGTGTCATTATTTAAATATTGGTCATGAAACGACATTTCAATCATCCTTATGTCACCGCGAAATGCTAATACAGAATACAACTC
>CAZZEF010000076.1:675-1130 GCA_964652875.1 uncultured Planctomycetaceae bacterium | reverse complement strand
AATATTTTGATAAAATTATTTCAGATTCCGCAAAAAAAGATCTGTTTACTGCATTTATTTAATATTTTTCGTCGATTAACGCGGGTATCCAGCGTATTTGTGTTAGAAAATAAAATATGTCGCAGAAGCAAAATTAAACGCGTCTTTTAATAATATAATGAAAAATATATTATTGTCTTTTTTATTGATAATGCGTTTTTAATAATATTTTAGTATGTTATTCTTTTGTTTTAATTGTTGCAAGATCTGCCTCAAAAGAAATGGACATCTTTATTTTGACGCAATGGGTCTAAAACCCCCTTCTTTCAGATGGATCCTTCAGGTTTTATTTCAAAAAGTCTGAAACTCTCTGCATTTCGGTTCCGGCAACAGCTGCTGCGAATTAAGGGGGCTCGCCCTTTTGTTTTCAGGGCGAGAAGGATTTCATGGGATGAAATATCTTGTTCTGGAGAACA
>CAZZEF010000076.1:0-665 GCA_964652875.1 uncultured Planctomycetaceae bacterium | reverse complement strand
GGGAATTTTGTTTTTCAACATTGATTAAGGGAAATTCTAATTGATGACGAAATATTTCAGTAAAATTAGAAATCGTTTCATAACCCCATTTTCGATTTTTTGATCTCGTATTTTGCAAGCTCAAAAACACCAAAAACAAGTTATGAAACTGCTTCTAAACGTAAAATCAGGTGATTTATACTGCTTCTATTTTTAATTTTCCGCCCTCACCGCCGAATGACGCCGCGAATCGGCTGTTCTTTTGACGTTATAATGGAAAGTTCATTATGGAATCGATATACTTTTGTCTGCGGGAATGGCCGGGTTCAGAATTTAATATTTTCTGAATGAATGTGACGCAGATATTCCTGAAGACTGCAGACGATTGGACGACCGATATCGGCTCCTTCGTTCAGTCCTTCAATTCCGGCGGTCAAAGCGGAAATTGTTGTTGTAACAGGAATACCCCCGGTAACGGCACCGGATCGCATTCGGATTTCGTCGACCATCGCGGCGGCTCCGGTTTGGGGAGTATTGACGATCCATTGAATTTTATTTTCGTGAATCAAATCGAGCAGGTTCGGTCGTCCGGTACTGATTTTGAAGACGGCATTGCATCGAATTCCTGCGTCGTATAAACAGGTTGCTGTTCCTTGAGTCGCAAAGAGTTCGAAACCTTTTTGAAC
>CAZZEF010000075.1:9398-18272 GCA_964652875.1 uncultured Planctomycetaceae bacterium | reverse complement strand
TAATTGGTAGCGCAAACAATGATCTCCGTAAACAACTTGAGGATAAAATCAAAAAATTGGGAGGCGATTCCGTTTCTTTCGATCTTGTCAATATTGATGGATCCTTTAAAAGTTGCGAACAAATTCAAAGTGAAATTCGTGAACTTTTCATGAAGGGACCTTTTTATCATGTTATATTACTTGGATCCTATAACAGCGGCAGTCCTTTTGAATATACCGAAAATTGCTGGACAATACAAAAGAATATACTTTTGGGAGAAGTATTTGCTTTTCAGGAATGGTATCGTATTCTTATTGAAAGAAAAGAACTTTCAAAAATGGAGTTATTGGTACCGACAAGAATGGGAGGGGATCTTGGTATTATTGCGCAAAACGCTTCGCCGACTGACGGAGCCTATCTCGGTTTAACCAGAGGAATTAAATTCGAGGTAACAACCAACAGAAAAATCTCGGTTAATTGTTATGCCATTGATCATGCCTTCGATGAGTCTTTGGAAACAGTGGTTGAAGATATTTTAAAAGAACTCGTACACAAAAACGACAATAAAAATGATATTGCTTATTATCATGGCAACCGGTATATTTCAAGAGTTATTCCTGTTAAGGTAAAAAAGGAAATAATTGAAAACAGAGAAAAAGAAAAGCCTGTTTGGCTGATTACTGGCGGTTGTCGAGGTGTGACCGCAGAGATAGCGATGGGAATTGGAAAAAAATACAATGCCCGTCTTCATCTTATCGCATCGACTCCGATAAGCGGTAAAAAAGAATGGGCTGCTCTTGACGACGCTGGCAAAAAAATTCTTAAAAAACAAATCGTTCGAGAAGCTCTTGATAAAAAAGAGAAACCTGCTGCGGCTTGGGCAAAAGTTGAAAAAAGCATTGAACTGCAAAAAAACTTAAAAAGATTTCAAGACGCAGGAATAGAAATTATTTATCATGCGTGTGATCTGACCAATTTCGATAAAACATCGGAACTAACCGCCCAAATACTTACAACAGAAGGAAAAATAACAGGTCTTCTTTGCGGAGCCGGTTTTGAAGTATCAAATCTTATTGAAAAAAAGAACAGCAACAATATAAAACGAACAATAGATGTCAAAGCAGGAAGTGCTGTTGCTATTTTAGGAGCGTTACAAAACAATCCTCCTCAATTTGTAACAGGAATGGGATCTATCGCCGGTTTATTCGGATCCAACGGTCAATTGGATTATTCAATAGCCAATAATCTGTTAGGAAAATTACTGGCTGGTTTTTCCGCCGGTAAAAATACGGTTGCTCGCGAATGCCTTTTCCAGTGGCACGCTTGGGATGAAGTCGGTATGGCGGCCCGTCCGGAATCGCGTATTGCCATTCAAATGTCCGGAATGAAATTCATGCCCGTTCATGAAGGAGTACAATTTTATTTGAACGAACTCGACGGCACTGATAAAGACTGTGAAGTTGCCGCTACAGAATGGACTTTCTGCAAACAAATGTATGAAATGTTCGGAACAAAGGAATTGTTTAAAGAAAAGCCCATTTATAGAAGTTTTTCTGCTGATAAAAAAAATGAAATCCACTATCATGATTTAAAAACAACAAGTGTGATTTTCGGTAATAACACTGAAGCCCGTGCATTAGTCAAAAAGATTAATTCTGCTGTTATTGTCAATGAAAATGGTAAGATCTGCTGGAAAAATATTGATCAAGTTTATTTAACAATCGCTTGCGATCCGGACATTTTTAAAGTCAACAGTCCATATCGTCTTGAACAAAGACAAAGTGTTATTCAAAAAGCGGGATCCCTTGTGCGTCAATGGCTTTGCGAACGCCGCCAAATTTCATCCTCTGAAAAGAAAATTGAAACGATTGTCGTCGTTAAAAATTCTGCAATGACAAACGAATTTCAATACGATGAAATCGCCATTTTAACAAAAGAGATAAACAAAATTATTTCAGATCTGCAATTTGAGGAATCCCAAAAACCGGTTATTCAAATCTGCGTTGAAGATCTGGCCTCGAATCGTGATTTAAATAATGCTGTTTCCCCTCAAAATAATAATGAAATCTCTCCTTTGTCCTCTATTGGAATTTTAGAACGAAACACGACTCTTAACAATGAAGGAAATTTGAGTTCTACTTTATCTCTTAATCCTAATACTGATGTTTTTCTGCTGAATCATCAGTTGAAAGGACAAGCGATACTTCCGTTTGTCGTTGCTCTTGAGTCTTTTTACGAATTCGGAAAACAAATTAAGCCGGACAAAATCCTTGAACTGAACAATATAAAGGCTGTACACGGGTTCGTTTTCAATTCAAATAAAATACATCGCGCAGAGGTATCAACCTTTAAAGACATTAAGAAAAATTCCATAAAAATGCGTCTGACCGGAGATCATTATAAGCCGGACGGTACTTTTGCCGGAGATCATTCTCTTTATTTTACTTGCGAACCAAATTGGGTTGAAAAACAAGATCTTCCTGAAAAGGAAATAGTCTTTGATTTAAAAAAATACCCAAGTTATATGCCTATTTTTCCTCAAAAACATACTACCGTTTTTTATCATGGTCCAGCTTTGCAACAGCTGAAAGAATGCTATTTTATTAACGATGGAGAATTAAAAGCTGAAATCAATGTGCCAAATAAAAACGATCTGTTCCGTTCTGAACATAGAAAAAATACTTCAATTTTACTTGACAATGCTGTTTTGGACGCTGTTTTTTGGGGTTGCGGAGTTATTAATGCTTACAAATCCCCTTATACTTGTATTGTTCCCGATTGCTTGGGCAAGTTCCGCGTTTTTCCAAACAGCTTGCAAGAAGGAGAAATAATTCATACAGTCGTTAAAGTTTCCAATATCATTCAACTCCCCCTTGGTTTCCGCCAAGTTATTTTCGATTTTATCGTTTATAACAGCAAGGGAGAACCTGTTTATCAGGGAAATGATTTTCGAACCACCGAACTAAAAGAAGAAATAGGTCGATAAATTAATAATAAATCATAGATATTTTATCGATAATAATATACATTATTCATACAGGATATAATTATGATAGATCTTACAGGGAAAATTGCACTTGTAACGGGAAGTTCCCGCGGTATCGGAAGAGCAACGGCAATTCGTCTCGCTGAAGCGGGAGCCGATATCATTTTAAACTTTGTTACCTCAAAATCCGCGGCGGACAGCGTTGCGGCGGAAATCGCCGCATTGGGACGCAAGGTTTGGGTCATCAAAGCCGATGTAAGCCAACGGGAAGATGTCAACTCAATGATGGAATATATTGAACATGAAATCGGCCGTTTGGATATTCTGGTCAGTAACGCGGCTACAGGTGGGTTCCGAAATCTTCTTGACGCTTCGGAAAATAATTTCAACGCAGCCATGAACACCAATGTTCTCTCTCTGATTCTTCTGGTTCAGGCAGCAGCCCCTCTGTTGAAAAAGGCTCAAGGACGAGGAAAAGTGATCACCATGTCCAGTCACGGATCGTTCAAAGCGCTTCCTTGTTACGGATTGATCGGCGCGTCCAAAGCCGCTTTGGAGGCAATTATCCGTCATTTTACCTTGGAACTTGGCGATAAAGTTAATTTCAATGTCGTTTTAGCCGGTTTGGTCGATACCGATTCCGGACGAAAACTTCCGCATTCCAAAGAAATGTTCGAATCGATTATTGATCATTCAATGGTCGGAAACAGAACTCTTTCGCCCCAAGATGTCGCCAACGCAATCATGTTTCTGGCCAGTCCACTCAGCGATATGGTGCAGGGAGCTACTCTTGTCGTCGACGGCGGAACTGGAATTCACGCTTAAAACCGGAATAGTGCAACATCACAAAAGTTTTCTGTTGTATCTGTTATGCTTTGTGATCACCTATGATTATATACAACAGATTCTGTTATTTTCATAAATACTTACTTTAAAATTAAGACTGCTTACAATGAAATACATCGCGTTAACAGGTGCGACAGGCCTTTTGGGATCCTACCTTCTTAAGGATCTGCTTCGATACGACATTCCCGTTGTTGTTCTTGTCCGGTCAAGTAAAATTGAATCGGCCCGGGAACGCGTTGAAGCAATTGTCCGGCGTTATGAACGCATTTTCAATCGTCCGCTGCCCAGGCCGATTGTCTTCGAGTCAAACCTGCATAAACCTTTTCTCGGTTTGAATAAAGAACAAATTGAATGGTTCAGGCTTCATGTCGATACAATGCTTCATAACGCGGCAAGTTTAAGCTTTGTCGCGGAAGAAAACGGAGAGCCTTACCGATCCAATATCGACGGGACCCGAAATGTTTTAGAGCTTTGTGAAACTGCCGGAATTAAACGGTTCCATCATGTTTCTACCTGTTATGTCTGCGGAAAAAGACGGGAAATTATTTATGAATCGGAACTCGATAAAGGGCAGGAATTCGGAAACGATTACGAAAAAAGCAAGTTCGCCTCCGAAACAATGGTTCGATCCGCAAAATTCATTGACTCGCTGACCGTATTTCGTCCGGCTATTATTGTCGGTGATTCCGTAACCGGTTACACAACAACTTATCATGGGTTTTACGCACCAATAAAAATACTCGCTCCTCTGATCGATCCCAAAACGGTCGATCTCGACAGTGTTGTTGTTTTCGGAAGCGCGATCGGTATGAATCCGGACGATAATAAAAATTTTGTTCCCGTCGATTGGGTCTCAAAAATTATTACAACTGTTGTCAGAAACCCGAAACTACATGATTCCTGCTACCATTTAACCGGAGGAAACCGGGTTAAAATCGGCGAGATGAGCCGATGTATTGCCTCCGGAATTATGGAATATAAAAAAGACGGCAAGACGATCGATATGAGTGCCGGCGCCGGTTTTGAAATTGAAAAACTGCTGACTCTGTTCCAGGAACAGATGACGGTCTATCAGGCCTACTGGAAGGATGACCCCATTTTCGACATGACCAATACCTGTCGGGCCGTCCCGCAATTCCCGCCTGTTAAATTGGACGAAAAACTAATGAAAAACCTTGTGCGTTTCGCTATCGAAAGTCATTTCGGCTGGCCCAAACCTCCGCGAACGGTCATTGACTTCGATTTCGATCAAAAGCTTCGCAATTCCAGTGAAACGTTAGCGAACTTTAATAAAACCGTCGATCCTGATTTCGAGTTCGGTCTCTGCGTCTCCGGTAAAAACGGCGGTGAATGGACTGTTGTCCGAAACGCTTCCGGACAAGTGGTCTTTTATCCCGGTATTCCTTATAAAGATCGCTCGCCGATAATGCGGTTGAATTCATCTACTTTCAAAAAATTTATTGAGGATCCGAATATTGAAATTCCCGGATCCGCTTTCTCTTGGGAAAACGGATCTGTTCAAAACAGATCGGACGCTCTTGAAACTCTTAAATTGTATTTGTCAAAGGAGAAAAATTAATGAGCCATTTCTCCCCTGTCGCTATTGTGTCAACCGCTTGCCGGCTTCCGAAAGGGGACGGTATCGACGAGTTTTGGTCAATGGTTCTCCGCGGAGAAACCGCCATTGCTCCCGCTCCGGAGGAACGCTTTAACCGCAGTCTCTTTTATGATCCTGAACCAGGAAAACTTAATAAAACTTATACCGATCTGGCCGCCTTAATCAATTATCGGCCCGTCAATAAGCAAATATGTCCCCTTCCTGAAGGGGCGGAAGAAGATTTTGATGTCGCTCATTTAACTTTTGCCGAATCCGTCGCTTCCGCTTGCCGGTCCGCAGGTTATGATCCGGCGGATTTTCCCTGCAAAAATACCGGACTTTTTGTCGGTCATACAAGGCCGGGAGCTATTTCACAGCAATGGATCTACCAATACTGTCTTCCGGAAACGGTTAATTATTTAAACGAAGTCAATTCCTTTACAAAAAATTTCCAGGAAGCGCGAAAAGAAGATTTCTTTAATGAACTTAAATTTAAAGTCTCAGAAAATTTACAGAGACTGCCTCGAAGAGATCGACCGAATTATTTGAGCAGCGATATTGGATTTCTCGTCTCGAAGATGCTGAAAATTAATGGTCCTTACATGGTCTTTAATTCAGCCTGCGCTTCGTCTCTTCACGCGATCAGTCAGGCGATTTTTGCGTTGCAGCACCATCGAATCGATATGGCCTTTGCCGGGGGCGCGACCTTTTTTCATAGCGATACCCTTCTGCTTTTCGCCAGTTCCCGATCAATGACCAAAAAACGTTCCTGTCCTTTTGATCGAGACGCGGACGGCTTGGTTGTCGGAGAAGGAAATGTCGTTTTCCTTTTAAAACGTCTGGAAGACGCTCTTCGGGACGGCGATTCTGTTCTGGCTGTTTTTACCGGTGCAGGTATCGCCTCGGACGGTAAAGGAAAAAGCCTTTGGGCACCAAGAAAAGAAGGGCAAATCGAAGCCATCGAAAGAGCTTATTCCGATGATGTAAAAATGGATGACATTGATTATATTGAAGCGCACGCTACTTCAACCGCGTTAGGAGACGCGACGGAACTGTCAGCGCTGAATGAATCATTCGGTCAAAAATTGAACGGACGAAAAATTCCGCTCGGAAGCGCTAAAGGTAATATCGGACATACTCTTGAAGTCGCCGGTGCGGCCGGTGTTTTAAAAGCGGTTTTGGCGTTGAAAAACGCAACTGTACCTCCAGTTGCCGGTTTAAGAAATTTAAACCCGAATATTCCCTGGGACGAAGTTCCGTTTTACGCGCCAATGCAGAAAGGCGCTTTCGCAAAACCAAATACCGATCGTCCAAGACGGGCCGCCGTCAATTCATTCGGGATCGGCGGTTTGAACGTCCATCTTGTCCTTGACGAATATATCGAAGATTACTGGAAAGACAAAGTAAAATCGTCAGCGAAAAACTCCGTTTCCTATTCCGGCATGAACACAAAAGAAATTAATAATCAAGCCGGATCAATAGCCAAAAATGAAAATATCGCGATTGTCGGAACCGGATGTATTCTTCCCGGCGCTTATTCAACAGCCGCTTTTTATGAACTTTTGGAATCAGGAAAGGCCGTCTTCAAACATGTGCCCAAAAAGATTTGGGATCTTGAACTGTTCCGCGAAAAATTCATGAGCCGTTATGAAACCGTTATTCCTGATTTTATGGCGGGAGTTATTGATAAATATTCTTATGACTGGAAAAAGAACAAGGTTCCGCCCAAGCAGGTGGAAAATGCCAGTCCGATACAGTTCATGATGCTTGACGCGGTCAATGAAGCCCTGGCGTCTTTCAACCGTCCGGCGGAAAGTTATCGAAACAGGACCGGCGTCGTTGTTGGAACAAGTTTCGGCGGTGATTTCGCCAATAAAATGAATTGCGTTCTTCAGTTGCCGGATTTTCAAGTTCATTTAAAAGATCTTCTTTTGAAATACGGTTTTTCTGAAAAAGATGCGGAATCGGTTTCATTGGAATATTCAAAATTATTGCATAAAAAAATGCCCGCTCTTTTGGATGAAACAGGCAGTTTTACTCCAAGCGCACTGGCTTCCCGAATCACCAAAACCCTTGATTTAGCGGGGGGAGCTGTTGCGGTTGAATCAGCCGGCGGTTCTTTCGGCGCTTCGCTTCTTTGTTGCATTGATCAGCTTCAGGCAGGCGTCAATGACATGATGGTTTGTATCGGCGGCAATCAGGACTTGGGACCTTCCATTTATGATCTGTTTTTCAACCGGGAAATTCTTTCGAAAAATCCTGAAGTTTTTCCTTTGGATTCAAAGGCAGACGGATACGCAACAGGAGAGGGCTGCGGCGTTTTATTGCTGAAACGCCTTGAAGACGCCCAAAAGGATGGAGATAAGATCCTGGCGGTTGTCAGTAAGATCACCGCAAATGCCGGAATTGATATTTATGACAACTTTAAGTCCGCTCTTGAACGAACCGGTATTAATTCCGCAGATCAAATTCCCGCAGATCTGGAAGCGGAATTTCAAGGAATTCCTCGTTTCGATTCCGCGGTTATCGACGCGCTGGTCGATTGGCGAAACGATATTAAAAACGATGAAAAACTCACTGATCTCCCCAAAACATCACTCGGAACAACCGTCAGTCAGATTGGCTGTTTCGACGCGGGTACCGCTTTGGCCAACTGCTTAAAATCAATTTATGAACTTCAAAAACAAAAATTGATAAATGCTCCGCGATTTGACTCGCCCGCTTTCTGGCTTGAAAGAAACAACGGAGATGTTTTCGTTCAGAATGGTTCTAAAAATATAAAAAATACAAGTCCCGAAAAAATAGGGGTCCTTACCGGAGTCAACTGCATGTATTATATTCAACTTGAGAAATATTAATCTCACTGAAATTTTTTATGCGGAAAGCAAAAGGTTTTTGGCTCCCTTCCGATCTCCCTCGGAGATCAAAAGCCTTTGGAAAACAGTCTAAAACTTCAGAAAAATCGGTATAAACTGCAAAATTAAAAGAGTAATAAACAGAAATTTCTTTTATAAACGTTTGATGTTCAGAAATGAGTGATATTATGGAAAATAAACTGTCTGCCGCGTCGTCCATTGTTTTTTTCGACGCTACTGAAAAAAGAAGAAACAATCGTAAAAACCTTTCCAACCGCAACAATATCGGCGCACCGGTAAAAAATGTCAATGTTTCTTCCGCTTCTGTTTCGTCAAACACCACTCAGAACAGTGAACCCGCTGTTCTTTCCGTTAAAGAAAACGCGGTTAAAAGTGAACCGGTTAAAAAAGATCTTTTCAATTCTTCCGCTGCCGCAAATACAAAAATCGAACCAATAAAGAAAGATCTTGACAATTCCAATAACAGCCAGAAAAATCTTTCTGTTGAAATTTCGGCGGACGAACATATTTCTCAAAAACAAAACAATCAGGACGCTTCCGTTTCCGCTTCGGAACTCGAAAGTTATTTGATCAATTTCGTTGTCGAACA
>CAZZEF010000075.1:0-9298 GCA_964652875.1 uncultured Planctomycetaceae bacterium | reverse complement strand
TGCGCGCCATTCGAGATTACATGGTCAAAAAACTTTCCGGATCCGCGGCCGTTGCCGATTCTCCGGTTGCGCCGGAACCGTCTGTTGCGACTCCTGTTACAGAAACCGCTGTTGTTGCCGCGACTGACAATACCGCGTCGAACAACTCTTCCGTTTCCGCTTCGGAACTCGAAAGTTATTTGATCAATTTCGTTGTCGAACAGACCGGTTATCCGGAAGACATGGTTGATCTGGACGCCGATTTGGAAGGCGATCTCGGTATTGACAGTATTAAGAAGGCGCAGCTTTTGGGCGAACTGAATGAAATGTTTCATTTCGCCGACATGAGCAGCTCGGAAACTTCATCCATGTCACTTGACGATTTTCCGACTCTGCGCGCCATTCGAGATTACATGGTCAAAAAACTTTCCGGATCCGCGGCCGTTGCTAAAGCTGACAATTCTTCTTTATCCGGGATCGATAATGGAGCGGAAAATTCTTCTGCTTCCTCCATCAATGCGCTGTCCAAAAAAGACCTGAAAGAATACCTCATCAATTACATTGTCGAACAGACCGGATATCCTCAAAATTCAATTGATTTCAATTCCGATTTGGATCTTGATTTGGGTATAGACAGTATTAAAAAAGTTCAGCTTTTCGGTACAATAGCAGAGACCTTCGGCGTCTTTCCTTTGGCCGACGCTTCCTTGGAAGATTTTAAAACCTTGAATCAGGTTTATGACGCAATCGCCAAAGAACTTAAACTGTAATCGCGTCAATATCGTTACAATTGACACATAAATAAATTTTGATAAAGCAGGCAGTAAGCAAAAAAACAGAATTGTGTTTTATAAAAACGAAAACTCTTCGTTAAAACAACTCTATTTTTTACATTTTATTGCCCGATTAAAACTTTAAGTGCGTTTTTATATTTTCAATTCACAACCTTACAATATTGAATGGATTCGATTGAATCAGCGTGTTGTTGTCAGAGATCAGAAGAAGGATTAGATAATGACGGATATTTCTGCTAAGAAATGGTTAAAAATCTTTTTTGACAGCTCGGAATCGGCTTCTGAACAAAGATCTGTTCTGCGCCGGATCTGTTCCGATTTGGGAAAGAATTTTAATTTTGATCTTGCGGAAGCCTTGGAAAATATTATTTCCAATAAAATCCAAAAAAACGTTTGGAAACAGCAGGAAATATTTTCCGATCTTGAGTCTTTAACCGGTAAATCCAAAATAGCGGAATATCTTTATCTGACTTTATCGGAATCAAATATTCCTTCCGTATTTCAATTTTCCTCCGACAAGCTTTCTGTTGTCAACGAAAAGAAAAATCTTCTGGAGAACTTTGAAAACGGACTCGATTCCCCTGATCCGCGTCTTTCCTTTCAAAGAGTTCAAAATTTTATGAAAGAGAGCGAAACAGTAAAAGCCTTTCGTCTTCTTCAACTGATCTATTCCCGTTTCCCCGACTATTCTTTTTATTTGAAATCACAAGCCGCCGTTTCAAAAATTCTTGATAACGTTCCGGAAAATGTCTTTAAACGAAAAGTCCGCTTGGCCGTTCTTGGAAGTTGTACGACAGGTTTTCTTTTGCCCGTTTTAAAGGCTTCCGCAATGACCAAGGGGGTTCTGCTTGAAATTTATGAAGGACTTTACGGTAACTATAATCAGGAAATTCTTGATCCCGACTCCGATCTTTACCGTTTTAAGCCGGATGTTGTTTTCATACTCCTTGAATCACACGATTTTAAATCGAATCCTTTAACTGATTCAGGACGCGCCGATGAATATATCGCCCGTATAAAAAACCTTCGAAATATTCTTGCCGAACGATCCAGCGCGCACCTGATTCATACCGGACTTGATATGCCTTTGAATTGTTCCTGGAGTTCTTTGGAATATACTCTCGACGAAGGACGCCGACGTCAGATCCATCGTATTAATGACGAACTTTCCAGAGATCTGCCCGGTAATGTTTCCTTTATCAATCCGGAACTGTTATCCCAACTTTACGGAGGCAAATGGGCCGGGGAACGCAACTGGTATATGTCGAAACAATATCCCGAACCGGATGCGCTCCCTGTTTTGGCTGATGCCGTTATCGCTCAAATTTGCGCCGTTTACGGCCTGACAAAAAAAGTACTCGTTTTGGATCTTGACAATACCTGCTGGGGCGGAATTATCGGTGAAGACGGGCTCGACGGCATTCATATCGGACCGTCTTCCGCGGGAGGAGAATCGTTCAGCGCTCTTCAGCGATACGCCAAGGAACTTCAGCAGAGAGGTATTCTTCTGGCTGTCTGTTCCAAAAACAACGAAAAGGACGCTCTTCTGCCGTTTGAAAAACATTCAGACATGATCCTCAAGAGATCCGATTTCGTCGCGTTTAAAGCCAATTGGAATGACAAAGCCGTTAATATTCGAGAAATCGCTTCCGAACTGAATCTTGGACTTGACTCTTTCGTGTTCGTCGACGACAATCCGATTGAACGAGCCAATATCCGGCGAAACATTCCGGAGGTCGCCGTTCCGGAATTCGATAATATTCATTGGAAAATCGTTCCGGTTCTCCAGAGAAGCATGTTTTTTGAATCAATTGCCCTGACAAAAGAAGACCGGAAAAGACACAATAACTATCTTTTGCGGGCCAAGGCAAACGAAGTCGCCAAATCTTCCGGAAATATGGATGATTTTTTAAGCGGTTTGAATATGAAATGCGCCTGTCTTCCTGTCGATCAGAATAATATTTCAAGAGTAACGCAGTTAATCAATAAAAGCAATCAGTTCAATTTGACCACCAGACGATACAATCAGGAACAGATCCGGGAAAGAGCCGTTTCGAAAAACTGGTTCTGCCGCGCCTTCCGCCTTTCCGACTGTTACGATGATTACGGTATCGTCGGTATTCTCTTTGCCGAAAAAAATGATAAATACTGGCGAATCGACACCTTGGTTATGAGTTGCCGGGTTATCGGACGACGACTGGAAGAGCTAATGCTCGCGTCTCTTTATCGATTCGCCAAAAAAACCGGTTCCGAAAAAATTATCGGCGAATATATTCCAACCGAAAAAAATGCCCTCGTTTCTCACTTCTATGAAAAACAGGGCTTTATGAAAAAATCGCCTGCTGATGTCAATGTTATTAATTTTAACAATACCGGAGTATCCTCTTATTCCGAACGAACTGTTCCTGCCAGAGAATCAAAAGCGGAAGAATTTACTTGCGAAAAATTCTTTATTACGGAAACCGCAGACGCGCACCCTCTTGAAATATCCTGATCGTTTTTATAAAATTTAAATATCTTGGGGAATATTCGCTTTTTCCTCGAAATATTAATCAGGCCGATTTCATTTTGACTCTTTCGTTTGCTGTTATATCGGTTGCATGATGAATTTTCCTCCCGGACGTCGAAACAACAGTCGATTCTCAATGTCAATCGACAAAAAGGACGGGAAATTTTAAGATGTTGACTGTATATAAAATTTCCGATCCATTCATACATTCGGAAAATATTACGAGAAAGTCTTTCTGATTTCACCGTCTGTTGTCCTCCGAAAATTTTTCCGGGGGATCTCTTGGTATTTCTTTGAAAAATCCGCCGATTAACCGTTGCGATGTTTTTGTCGGTTCCCGATGAATTTTTCGTCTTAACGTCAGAAGAATACTGCGATTCACAAAGTTAATCCGCGGACGTTCGAAAAATTAAAAGCAAGATCAGTATAAAACATCACCCGGTAATGTTCTTAAATCAGCGCGAATATTCCATCGATCATTTATTTTCTGTTTTTAAAAGGTTTTTTATGAGAAAATTATTTCTTCACCATTCGTTGATTTTCATGTTTGTTCTTTGCCTGACCGTCATTGCGAATGCACAGGATAAAGCCGTCACCGCAATTCAGGCAACAGTGAATCACTCCAATCATCTTTACCGATGCGGTGAGGCGGCGCAAATTACTTACACCGTTACCGATCGTTCCGGCTCTCCGGTTACCGAAGGATCCCTTTCTCTCGAATTCACTAATGATAACGGTGATATTTTTAATAAAACCGTTCTTGACCTGTCCAAATCGAATCCGGTCACCATTTCTGAAACAATGAAATTCCCCGGCTTCATGTGCGTTCGTGCCTGCGCACGAAATAAAGCCAGCAAAGAATTGGGACGCCTGCTTGTTGGTGTTGGTTTTGAGCCCGAAAAAATTGAACCAGGCCTCCCCAAACCGGCCGATTTTGAAGAATTTTTAGCCGCGGGAAAAAAAGAAGTCCGAGCGATTCCGATTGATGTTCAAAAAAAGAAAATGGACTATTTATGCAATGACGAAATGGACGTTTATGAGATCAGTTTCGCAACGGTCAATAAACAGCGGGTTTACGGTTTTCTCAGCATACCGAAAAAAGGTAATGGCCCGTATCCCTTGGTCATTAACGTTCCCGGTGCCGGTCCCGGTCGCGGTCCTGATACCGGTTTGCCCCGAAAAGGCATTGTCGCGCTGGCCATGAACGTTTTCCCCTACCCGGTTCCTGTCGATGTAAAAAAACGTAATGATGCTTACAACGAATACAATACCGCTAAAAAAACCCGGTATACTTATGTCGGTTTTGAAAATCGGTCTGAGTATTTCTTCCGGGCCGCTTATCTTGGAATTGACCGGGCTATCGATTGGCTCGTTTCTCAAAATTATATCGATAAAAACCGTGTCGGTTATTTTGGTACAAGTCAAGGGGGCGCTTCCGCACTGATCCTCGGCGGCATGAATAAAAATATTAAATACATCGTCGGATCCGTTCCCGCGCTTTGCGATCACGGAGGATGCCTAAAAGGACGCGCTGCCGGATGGCCGAGACTAATCGATAACGCAAAATATTTAAACGCGAATGTTCAAAAAGTTACCGAAGCTTCTCCTTATTTGGATGCTGTTAATTACGCCCGACTGATCAATTGTCCGATCAAAATTACGGTCGGCTTTATCGACACAACTTGCAGTCCCAGTTCCGTTTACGCCGCTTACAATGTTATTCCAAGTAAAAACAAAGAAATCCTTCATGAACCTTTACTCGGTCACAGAACCGGAAAAAAGAATATCGATGCCGTTAATTGGATGATTCAGGAAGTCACAAAATAATCAGTACTGATTTCTTTTCTCCAAATTACTGTCAAAAGATCTCCCGACATGAATAATCGGCCGGGAGATCTTGTTCTTTTTTCGTTTGTATAATATTGTATTATGTGAACATATAATTTTGATTATTATTTATTGAATAATATTAGTTTCCATTTATTGTTCACACAATCCGACAGTTCGACTATTATAAAATAGTATATTTTCTGTAAAAACAACGGCAACATAGTCTTGGACAAGGAGAAGACATGCGAATTCGAACGAAATTATTATTTGAATTATTACTCTTTTTTTGTGCATTGAATGTTTTGATCTCTTCAGGATTCGCTCAAGAGCAGTTGCCTAAAAAAGAGAATGTCCGGTCTGTTTTGATAAAAGAAAAAAAAGTCAGACCGATCGTGACGAACATCGATTCTCTTCCGATTTCGAAAAAAACCGGTGATTATTTCGCCGTTAGATCTTCGACCCCCGATAGTCTGATGGTCCAATTCGGAATTCAGGCTCCCCAAAAAGAAGAAGTTTCTGTTCGACTTTTACAAAACGACAAGGAAATCCGCCGCATAAAAGTTCAAGGTCGCTGCGGAAGAATTGTCTTTTCCGGATTGACCCCCAAAACAAATTATACCGCGGTCGCCACTTGGTTTGAATGCGTGAACAAGATGACCCAACCAACTGTTTACTCTGTTAAAACAAAAAGAATACCTTGCCGAACGGCGGATAAACCGAACGGAACTCCTTTGCTGAAGCTTGCCATTGTCAGTGATACCCATGTTTCAATCATTACCAAACCGGGCGGACGCCTCCATTGTAAAAGCGCCGAAATTCTAAAAAATGTTTGCCAGACGGCGAACAGCCGAAAATCTGCTGTTATGATTATCGTCGGCGATATTACCGACGCCAATCTTCCGGAAGAATATCAACAGGCCAAAGACTCTGTTTCAACTTTTCGGGGAAAACTTCTTCCGGTCCCGGGCAATCATGACGACCGCACCCCCGAACCTGAAATTTGGCGTTCTCATTTTGGCAGAGACGCTGGTCTTGAAATCATCAATGGCATTCAGTTTCTTTGGCTTAATACCGCCAACGCCCGGCTGAACAAACCGGCCAATCTGGCGGCAATCGAACAGTTGAACACCAATATCCCGGCGGTTATTTTCAGTCACATGCAGCTTGTTCCCGACGAGTATCTGAACGACAAAGGCAAAGTCATTCGTGACGCGGAAGAAGTTCGGGCGCAACTGGATAAAATCGGTCGTTCCAAGGCCATTATTTACATCGGACATAAAAATGTCGCGACAACGGCGGCTCTCGGTCAGGCAACCCAAATGAACGTTCCCCAAACAACTCAATTTCCCGCCGGATGGCTCGAAGCGGAAATTTATCCTGAAGGAATTTATCATCAATTTGTCCCTTCCTGCCCAACGGAACTTGAAGAATTGTCCAGACTGCTTGGCGGCGATATGATGAAAGGAATCGGTTATCGCGATGTCTACTCGTTCGATCTTTGGAATCAATTTATTCCCTGGCCGATCCTTTCGCCTGACGTATTGCACAAAACAAAGATAGATTGATCTTCAAAAATAATAACATCGACCAGTGACAGTCCATATTTTTTGAACTGTCCTTTTATACTCCGGCGATATTTCGAAATAATTTCAATCGGACACCGCCGGAAATGTTCTGCCGGAATTATCTTTTCAGAAACAGCAAGATCATATACCGACTCGGTTATGAATTTTGCGTTCCCTCATCATAAGAACAGTTGATTCATCAAGCCGATCGACGGAAATGTACGAAAATTCAAATGAAGGACAGTATAAACGCGGTAATTCGATCAATCGATTCGACCGATGAAATAGGATCCGTCTTTTCGTCGTCCGTCGATACTCAACGCCATCGGAGGTGAAATGCCGTCAGGATCTTCTATTCTCAAATAAAGATTATGTCCGAACGGAAAGCCGGTCAGTGTATCATGATGCGGGATCAGTTTTTCAGGATCAAACTTGCCCGGCGGGATCAGTCCGTTCGAACTGATCGTTTGGATGTCAAGACTCGAATCTTGCCGCCAGATCTCTTTTCCGTTTTGATCTTCCGCGAAATACATAACCTTCCATCGATCATAAACGGGAGTCAAGCCGATATTTTGCCAGCCCAACGTAAGTTTGAGATCCGATCCGTCTTTTTGCGCGTCTTGCGGAACCATAATCATTCGAAAACCCATTAAGGAATAAGCCCAATGAAAGTTGGCCAATCCGATTGGATCGTTTTTAATGCTGAATCCGGAAGAGTTATACCGCGTTTTGACTCCAACGGAAACATTGCAGTTTCGAATGCAAGCCGGATGCAGATAGGAAACCTGTTCGATAATATTATGATAAGGAATAAAGAAACCGTTTACTCCTTTTTTCGGCTGGAACTTGCCCGGCTCTCCAAGCATGGGCGCGATTTTCCAGCGATCCCGTATCAGCTCATACATTTTTTTCCCGTCTTTTTGGTATTCGTTGTCACTGTAAAAACAGATCCGATACATGTGCATATCATCGTTGTCTCCCCAATTATCGCGAAAGAGTCCAACAGCCCCGGCCTTGTTCTTTGCGTTCAAAAGGAAAAAAAGATAATCGCTTGTCGACGCAAGATCCGGATAATACATCATCCCAAGCGTTGGTGCGGCCAACCGGATATTTGGAAAATATTTCAAATAGAGTTTTGCGAAACGGATCAAATATTCGGACTTTTCAGGAACAAGCGGCTGTCGGTACAAACCTTCACCAAAAGTGCCGTAAAACCGGATCTCAATAATTCGGACCAAACTCTTTCGAACAACCGTTCTGCCTTCGTAAGAGATCTCGTGATCCAAGTATTCAGCAAACGCTTTTAAGAGAGCCTCATATCGCTGAAAAAAGAAATCGTTTTTATAATTAGGGACCCATCGGGGAAGATCGGTCGGTTTCTGACGATGCGTTCGATCTTTATCCAAACTTTTTTGCATCGCTTCATGAACATAGCGCGGATATTTCATTGTCGCGATCTCTTCATCGGGACGCGTAAGATCAACATCAATTTTTCTATCATACACTGGTAAATCACACATGAATACACCGACATTCAATTTCTGTCCATATTGAAGTGCCGTCTTAAAAAAGGGATCCATCTTTTGCTCAAAAAGATATACCCCTTCTTCCTCTTCGTAATCGGACCAGCAAACCCGAATCATTGAATTAAGCGCGTATTCCCGAAGCTGAACCGCATATTTTACCAAAAAAGAATATCCCGCCGAAGGTCCGCCCGTCCAGATCTCCGTTCCAATACCCGCATTTTGTATCGCCCCTTCTTCAATTGGAATGATCCGCGCTTGAGTCAGTTCCGCGCTATAAAGAAACCTGCCTGTTGAAAGAATCGTTAAAATAAAGAGTACTCGCAAACCGCTTTTAAAATTCATTATGCCAATCCCGTTCATTTTATTTTTGTAATTGTTTAAATTTTATTTTGCAATCGTTTAAAAGTCTTTTGCGATTTTCATCGCCAGTCTATTTCTTAATATATTTTTTCTGATATTTATTATTTCCCAATGCGAAAAAAAATCAAGCCTTTGCCAGAAATATTTCGTTTTTTCAAAATTGAGATTAGCTGGATCTTTTCAAGAATTCTCCATGTTTTCCAGAATTCGGTGATATTTTTCGATTTTCTCTTGACATCAATGTCCTGATCAAGTAAAAAATATTTTTGCAAGATCCGGATTTATTTTTTTCGCTTTTTATTTGCGGACGAATTGTGAATCGCGGTTGTTCCTCCGAATCTTTACCAAGATAATTTTCAAAACGACCATCGGACAGAATGAGCGACGGCATGACCGCACCGCAAAGATAATGTTCGAGCGTTTTGGTCATGTAATCAATGAGATTTCGTCCTTGCTGTTCACAAGTTGACTGAATACTCCAGAACCGTTCGAGTCAACGATTGCCCCAGTCACTTTGGGTACCTTGAGTCACCTTGCGGTCGATGACAACTTTGCGTATTGTCTGTTCCGCCGGTTGTTCATCAGCGGAATCGCCGTTCGCATAAATCGAAAATATTCCGCTTCGTATTCCTGTAATCGTTTTACAAGATTTCGTGCGTCTTTATCGTCAGGTATTCCCATTTGGAGCGATTTCAAGAATTTCTTTTTGTGAATATTCATGTGACGCTTCCATTT
>CAZZEF010000074.1:16035-18330 GCA_964652875.1 uncultured Planctomycetaceae bacterium | reverse complement strand
TTTTTGAACGGGGATCTTTTCGTCAATGGCAAGACAGGCGGCGGTTGCGGCGCTTTGACCAAGGATCATGAAGACCGGTTCCATTCGAATGGATCCGAACGCGATATGTGAACTACTGACACAGACGGGAACGAGCAGGTTCGAGCATTCTTTTTCGCGCGGAACCAGCGCTCCGTAATCAATCGGATATGATTTTTTGGGGGAGACGCCGATATCGCCTTCATTTTGAACAAAGCCATCTTCGGTAACGTAACGGCGGACATTATGCGAGTCGAGCGCGTAAGATCCCCGCCCGACGGATCCATATTTGACCATTTTATCAAATGCGGGAATACCCGGAGCGGGACTGGTGCCGAGACAGTCGTGTTCGGTCACAACGTATTGACCGATCATGCGCCGCGCTTCCCGAACATAGATCTGATAAGGCCAGTTATTGTTATCGGTAAATTCGTCTTTGGCCAGTCCCCAGGAGGCCATTTTCTGACGGACGTCTTCCGGAACACCGGGATCGTTTTGCAGAAAATACAAAAGACCCCGCTGATAGTTCTCGTGATCTTTGACGATTTCCGCGCGGCGCTGATAATCCGCTTCCGGATAGTCATAATTCATTCCAATGTAATCCATACTGAATGGTCCGTGATTGTTGGTGTCCGTTTTTTGATTTTGGATCCGATCGTATTTATCAAAAACTTCCCGCCAGCCGGAAACGAGTACACGGCGCAGGATCTCATAATTTTTTGGATCGTAATGGTCCGGTTTGATGAAAGGGGTTCTGTTTTCCGGGTGATCGGTCATGCAAAGCCGAAAGCAGTAAGCCTGGATCCGGTCGTCGGCCTGACCGCGTTTTCCCGGTTTTGACGTTCCGACATTGGGAAGCAGTCCGGAGGACGGATCGTTCGGGTCGGTGTAAGGACTGATCTTCATGGCGAACCAGTGCCGATGATGATAAATTCCAACCTGATTGCCGTTCCAGATCTCGCCGTAATCGCCTGCCGCTTCCCGACCGAAATGACAGGAAACTCCTGCGGCGGCCATTAAATCGCCTTCATAGGTCGTGTCCAAAAACATTTCAGCGCCAAAGATCCTGCCGGACAGCGTTCGAAAGGAGACGATTTTCGTTCCGTTTTTGACAACGCCGTTTTTTCGGTCAAGCCATTCGTTTTTGAAAACGGGAATATGATTTTCTTCAAGCATTTCGTTAAAGATCTGTTCCGCCGCATGCGGTTCAAAGATCCAGACGGTTTGGGTCTTATTGTCGATTCCGCGTCCGCTTTGCCCTTTCATTCCGTTCGCGCCCGGTTTCTTTTGAAAGATCCAGTTCTCCTCCCGATCGTAATAGAGCCAAAGCCGATGATAAAATTCCCGGGCAAGTCCGCCGATAACCGCCTTGTTCCCCGAGTCGGTGTATCCCAATCCGCTGACGGTTAATCCGCCCAAATGCGTTTCCGGACAGACAATCGCTACCGTTTTACCCATTCGTCTGACTTGAACCGCCGCGGTAACCGCCGCGCTTGTTCCGCCGTAAATGACAACATCATAAGCTGATGACTGTTCCTTGGATACCGTTGTTTGCTTACTGAAAATTTTTCGTGATGAATGATGATCTGACGCGACGGCCAGCGGAAAATTCAAGCAGACGCTTAATATCAACACGATCGGCAGAAATGTCAGGGAAACGAACTTCTGTATTAATAAAACGGATGGCGATACTGATAAGACAGACATCGCCGCAAAGAACGGGAAAATTCTTTTTTTCATTGGAAGACCTGTATTGAGAAATTGTTGAATTCTTTTAATCTGATCCGGCTTGAAGCGCTTGATCGACAATCGAACCGGAAAAACGGGATCAGCGATAAAACCAGAAATCGGAGACTTCGATGCGCAGTTTTTCGCCTTTCGTGTTTCCTCCGATTTTGAAGGAGGTGATCTGACGGTCGAAAACATCGTTTTGAATATTACCAAAAGCGCCGAACTGGCTGAACGGAATAAAAGCGAGCTGCCATTTTCCATCGGCTTTAATAATACTGTCTTTGGTCATCCAACTCTCTTTGCTCTCTTCGTCGGCCATCAAGCGGATCTGAACGTTGTCGCTGTCGGATTCGGCTCGGATCTTAATAATAACGCCGGACCATTTGGCGAGATCATGCCGATCAAGCATCAGACACGGATAGACCCAGCGGTCCCCCTCGCCGAACGTGCAGTCGATGCCCCAAACGGCTCCGGAGGTCAACCCGGATCCTGACAGAAAGGACATTTTGCACCAGGAGGGATGATTTTTCTTCCATTTTTTAAGAT
>CAZZEF010000074.1:10334-16025 GCA_964652875.1 uncultured Planctomycetaceae bacterium | reverse complement strand
ATCTCCGATCTCAATTTTTTCCAGTTCTTCGACGTAATTCGCGAGTTTTTCCGGTGTTGCCTGATCGACGGAAATGGATCGTTTGAAAACAAGGGCCAGCGATTCCGTTTTGGAATCTGTTATTCCGGTCAGTTTCAATTCAAGCGGTCGGAGTTCCGAAACGCGCCGCGTATTGATCGAAATGGAAAACGTCTTTCGTTCACCGGGCAAATGTGAGATTTTTTTCGAAAATGGTTTAAGGGCCCCATCAATACCGCCTGCTGCGGAAATGTCGGTTTCATGTGTTTTCTGATCCAAATTGAACGCGGAAATCGTCAAAGAAAGATCGAACGGCGCGTTCGGCTCGATCATGTATTGCGCTGAATTGTATTTGATCGTTTTCGGGTCGAAATCGTAACGGAATATTACCGGAGAAGCATTCTGCGGCCGCGCGGATCGGGAGAGATCTTCTTGTTGTTTCGCCTCTTTTCGCTGGATCAGCATTTTCATCGGAACGGTATCGGCCGTAATTTCGACCGGGGCGCTGTCCGGAATGCCGACATAAAGAAAGCCATCGGAGAAATCGAATCCGCCGGAAATTTCTTTGACTTTTTCTCCGGTGACTTTTTCAGCGAAGTCCGGAATAAAGGGGAGTTTAATAATTGAATTTTCTTTTGGTTTCGGATTATAAAGAACGACGATTTTTTTACCGGACCGATGTCGAAAGACGCGTTGTTTAACGGCGTTATTGATTACGGGAGTTAAATCGCCAATGTATTCGGTACCGGAGATCCGTTGGATCATTCGGGCGTATGCGGCGATTGACCGAAGCGGAGATCCATCTTTTCCGGTCATTCCGAAATTGTTTTGCCGTTCTTCATAATAAGGGTAGACAAAAGGAAAATAGCGATCTATTCCGGAGGCGCGGGCTTCGCAGCCTTTCATGACAATGTCAATCGCGGAAGCGAGATCCTCCTGTCGTCCGGCACGTCCGGGACCTTTTTTCCAAGGACGTCCGCATTCGGTGATCCAAACCGGAATGGCGGGATGTCCGTTCGCGGCGAACCAGTCCTGATATTTTTTGAAAAGATTTTCGATTCGGTCGGCCCTATTGTAAGTATGATAACTGAAATAATCGCAGTATTCGAGCAAACGGGAGTCAGCGGCCGTCTTCATCCATTGGGAATTGAAACCGGAAACAACCGCACCGACAACCGGCGCTTTTACGCCATCCTGTTTGAAACGCCAATAACAGGTTTTAAGAACAGGAACATATTGATCCGACGGAAGATGACCGCCGAAAGAAATGTCCGGCTCGTTCCAGATCTCAATGGCCCCCCAGCAGGATCCCCAACGTTTGGCGATTTGACTCCAGCTTCGCGCCGTTTTGACAAGATCGTCCGGGTAACGTTTTTCGATCAGTCCGGTCCAATTCGGCGAATTATGGAACAGTTCAAGAACATCAATTCCGCTGGTCCGATAGTATTTTCGAAGACGTTCATAACGTCGATTGCCTTCCCAGTTATGCACTCCTTCCCGGGGTTCCAGTTCGCCCCAATTGACTCGTTCACGGATCATACCGATTCCGATTTTTTGGGCTGATCGGATCAGTTCCTCCCGAACATCGTTTCTGGAGACGAGCCAGGAAAGAGCTCCGTCAATCGCGAAAAACGGATCCGGCTTGGCCCCTTTCGATAAATCTGGCAGATCGGTCGAAGCAAGGCCGAATCGCTGTTTCGTTTTGGGAAATTCAATTTCATAATATCCAATCGGAAGCTTGACAGAAAACTCGATTCGGTTTCCCGTTCGAACCGCTTTGCCCTGCGCCGCGATCTTGTCCTCTGTATCGTAAACTATATATTCTTCTGAAGAACCTTTTTGCTGTTCCGGTCCGGTTTCGTTTTCCGGTTGGGTTTCAAAACGCAAAATGGATCCCGTATTCGGAATAATCCAAAATTGTTGAAAATCGACAGGGGTCCATTGTCCCGCGGTCAGTAAAAAAGCAGTCAGCATTGCAAAAAGCGAATTCATGTTTTTTCTCTCCAAACGTATTTTTTTATATTGAACGGAGCCTAAAAATCGAAACGGTCAATTGGTATTTTTAACGCCGGCTTTTTGCATATAATAAAACGTATGCGGCATTTGCCGGTGCATTTGTGAAAAAGATTTTCCGCAGCTTCGGGAAGATCCGGACGATTTTTCGATTTCCGGACCAAGCGTTCTTTTTAAGAATTGAATATATCGGGAATTGCCGGTCGCCTGGCCTGCAAATCCAATGCCTTCGGTAACAAGATTGGTATACCAGCCGGAATCCGCGTATTTCGGACAGCCTGTTTTATATCGAAAACCTTTGGCTTGTTCATTCCAGGATTCGTCCAAAAGCCAGTCGGCGGAACGAACAATGACTTCTTCTGTTTCTTTCAGATGGCGTACTTCATAATATCGGATTAGAGAATGAAGCAGAATTCCGACAGCGAACGCTTTTCCTCCTTTATGATTTTTTTTGTCAGGGCAATCGCATTCGCGGGGGTTTTGTTTCATATCGAAGCAACCGGTCATTTTATTTTGTTTTTCAAGGATCTTTTCAAAATAAATATCGGCCGCGTTAAGAAAATAGGGGTTGCCGGTGAAATTATAGGAATAGACGGCGTTGTTCATGGCCCAACCTGCGGCGCGTTCGATCCCGAAATTGAAATTCGGAGTGTATCGTTTGGCCTGATTCCAACTGGCGGTTTTTCCGACGTCAAAGAGTCTTTTATCACCGGTAAGACAGGCAATATAATAATTACCGGGCTGATACGCGTGTCCGCCGCCTCCATCGGATTCGGCCTTCCATTCGGGATCTTTCAGAAGCGGGGCGATCCGCGGATCTTTTTCATCAAAGAATCCGTTGATGTGACCGGCGCAGTGCCGATACATTAATTCGCGCATTTTCTGCTCCCAGGAATACGCTTTGAAATCGACGGTCGAATAATGAACGGCCATTTCCGTTCCCCGTTTGAGATAAGCCGTTTTACCCGTTCGAACGAACTGAAGCGCGCAGGTATACGAAAGATCGTATTCGTTATTGCCCCAGTTCCAGGTTCGTTCGCCGAACCAGTCGCCGAAATTCATCCAGCCGTATTCGCCGCGCAGTTTTCGCCCTTTTTCCAAATTTTGAAAAGAAGTCTCGAACGCTTTTTCATAAGCGTCAAACTCCCCTTTTCTAACAGGATTGGCCGGAGGAAACGCGCCGGTCGAACAGTAATATTCAGGGTCGGCGGCGGCAAAAATCGGTTGCGATGTCCATTGCGCGTTTTGTTCCGGTGTTGCGGCGCTGTTTTTAACGAACCAAAGATCCTGACGAATTTCCAGTCCCCTTTTAAAAAGATAACAACCGTCTTTGAGCCAGTAATATTTTATGAGATAGCCTTCGCTTTTTCGCGCTTCTTTCGGAAAATAATCCGGCGCAAGTTCCGGAAGAATGGAGAACGTAACGGATCGACGGTCGGCGGAAATCCCTTTTGGCCATGTTTCCCGACAGTTCATAAGGGTCCAAGCTCCCGAATCCGTCTGGATAAAACCGTCGAACGTTTTCATTTCATTCTTTCGACCGTTTTGCGCACAGACAGCTTTGTCCTCCAGCTGAATAAGGGAAAAAGGACTGTTCAATTCTTTTCCGTCGGAGAAAACGGGATGTTCGCCCAACGGATCCTCAAAACGGACGGTTGCGGACCGGACAAGCGTCATCGGATCTTCCAGCTGATCGTTTCCAATGGTCCAGCGAATACGGGTGAAGCCGCCGAAATAGAATCGGACTTGCGCGCGCCAGCGGAACTTGGCGTTTCCATTTTTGTCCTGATAAACACCCTCGCCCGAAAAGGTGCGATGAACTGACCCGCTCATTTCGATTTTGAACGGTTTATATTGAGAAACAAGTTCCGTTCCGTCGGCCAGAACGATTTTTGAAGAGATCTTTTTCAGCTGAGCCTCGTACCCTCCGGGATCCTTATGCGGAACTTCGACAGACGACGATCTGTTCGTCGACGTTTCCAAATAATAGAAAGACGGTTTGTCTTTTTGTGTTGACGCTCGGAAATCACAGATCAGCCATTTAACACTGCCGTCCGGCCATTTACTGAACGATTCAAATTGAGCCGGAACGCTTTTTCCTTTTTCATCAGTCAGATGAACATCACCAACAGACGCCAAAACACCTTGAGCGAACGGGACTCCCGAGGTAACCGGCCAATCGGACCGGGCGAACTTCGCCGGTTCATCAATGCGCAGACGGATCTTTTTCTTTTGCGTTGGTCCGGGAACGGGGGCTTCACCGGCGATGAACTCGAACTTTTTCGTTGTTCCCGAGTTGGCCCGATTCATAGGAATCGTCAATTCAGCGGAATACTTTTCTCCTTTTTTCAGATCAGAAAGAATGACATAATGATTGCGGAGCCCGTCTTCTTCCTCCTGAATCGTTTGAGCAGATCCTGATTCGGATCTGTATTTTATGGTCGCGATCAGTGACGGAAAGGAAGTAATCCAGGAGATCTGAGTATTGCCGTCAGGAAGAGTAAAACTTTTAAGCTGGGAAATACCCGGAAGTTCGCCGGGAATAAAGCGGAGATAGTCATAATAAGAACCGCCCCGTTTTTCCCGCTGGTCGGCCGCATAACGGTCATCGACCCAAACTTCAAAAGTTCCGTCCTTAATTTCAAAGACGCCAAAAAATTCTTCTCCTTTGCTTTTTCCTTTGATCCAGGTTGATCCGTTATCGAAAGAGAAGGCGAGCGGACGAACCGTATAACCGCAATAGACTTTATAAGTTCCTTTGGGAATGCCGGTGATTTTCGTATGCAGAACAGGCGCCCCCTCTTCCGGACTTTTTCGGTCTTCTTTGATCTCGGGCGAACGAAGTGCCCGACCTTGGGATCGGACGTTTAGGCCGTTTTTTTCTTGCGACCAGAGATTCCATTTATCCGGCTGATTTTTGTTTTCAAGCCAGGCGTCTTTCGGTTCCGTCCAGTCTTCGACTTCGAAAACGAGTCCTTCAAGCCGATCGCGCAGTCCTTCCGCGTGAGCCGAATGAATAAACGCGGCAAACGATAAAAATACGGCAAACGATAAAAAAACAAAAGAAATAAAACTTTTTTTCATTACTCTTTCCTGTTACTGCTTTTACAGTTTGTTTTTGAATCAAATCTTTTATACGGGCATTGATCTTGAAATTCTGTAATTGGAACATTCCTGTCTATTGTTCGGTTCTGCTTTTCGACGGATCAAAGAAAGATCTCAAGACAGTCCGGCAAGAAGGTTTTGTCAGATCGTCTTTGACCGAAAGTCATTAAGAGGCGCCGCGCAAAGAGTCTTGGGGACTATTATATAACATACCGGCGGGGGATTGCAAGCGAGCTGTTTCCCATTTAAACAAAAAAATATCTTCGTTCGGCGGTTTCGACGTTTGCGTTTATTCAAACAAGGGTTAAAAAACGGGCGGGCGCAGAATATCAAAAATCGGAATTGGAATATTTCTTAAAATGGCGAACAGAATAATTAAGACCGCAAGGGCGAAATAGAGGATTTTCGATCCGGGAATACGGATCTCTTTTCCGGTAAATCCGGTATAAAAAAAACGAAAAAGCAAAAAAAGAACAAACGGAAGCAGAGGTGCGAAAAGAGGATGAAAACGGAGACTTTGTAAAAGATGACCATGTAAAAGAGCATGAGTGGCCC
>CAZZEF010000074.1:0-10324 GCA_964652875.1 uncultured Planctomycetaceae bacterium | reverse complement strand
CGGGACAGTAAAGACCGGTCGCGACATAAAAGGCACAAGGCGGCTGAAGCCGACTGCTTCCGGGAATGACAAAATACCAAAAGATCAGCCAAACGATAACGGCAAGGAAAAAGATTATTGAGAAAATCAGAAACGATCTTCTTTTTTTATTTCTGTCAGATTGGTTATGAGGCTGTTGCATGAAATTTTATAAGTAATTTCCAAAGGACGGTTCGACTCCCCGATCCTTGACAAATAATATTATATACTGTCCTGATTTTTATTTTCCAAATGTCCTGTCGATTGACTTCGAGAATCGGATCTTCTTCTGACTTTAGAAAGAAAATTTCATTATGAAACCGGAATGAATCAGTTGCCTTTATACTGTCAATATTTTAATTTTCCGTATTTTCCGTCGATGAACAAAGTCAGCCGACGGAAAACAGAAATTTTCAAAAACATAGCGGAATAAAAGATGTTGAAAAAACCGTCATAAACGTTCCGAGGGCGGTTGGATTACATATCCTGCAAAACTTGCGTCTGAGCCAAGGCCGCAAGCACTTGAATGGCAATTACCGCGATGTTGACGACCGCTCCAAGAACAACGCCCCAAATAAGGAATTTTTTTGCCTTTTCCGCGTTTTCATGGGCGACAGTGAAATTACCCATTTTTTTGGCATTATTGGCCTGAACGGAGTAAATCAGACTGACAATACCGAACGGAAGACAGCAACAGACCAATTCCAAAATACTCCAAACAAGATAATCAGGAATATTCATGTCGCAATTGGGGGGCATCTGGTTGTTGGGAGGCATTGGCTGCTGCTGATTTTCAGCGCCGGAAGAGACCAATGAAACCCCGCATACAGTGCAGAAATTGGAATTGTCAGGAATATTCGCTTGGCAATGAGGACAAATCATAATGGCTTTCCTTTCGGGTTAAGAAGGTTTATCACTTTCATTAAATTTCCGCCGACTGACAGTGTAAACCGGCAGTTTTCTATAACGTTTATAACGGAAAATTCATAGAAAGACATATACGGTCGTTATTTTTATGCAACATTCAACAGAGAAAATTAAAAAATGCAAACGGTAAAAAATAAACAGTTTTTTTATCATTCTTCTATTCTAAATAATTCTTTTTATCGTGTCAATAAATATAAATAAAAATTTTTATATTTAGATATTTTTATTCTTCATCGAAAATCCGGATCTTATTGCTTTTCGACAGAAATTCTATTATTATTGGTATTAGGATTATATCGCGGACGATAATTTGCGCGGTCGGGTTATTCATTGCAGTATTTCAAATTTTCCGTTTTATTGCCGTTTGACTTTATGAATCGACTGTTTTTTGACATTGAACGGAAAAACGGTAATGAAATCGATATAATTTATATTGGAACAGACTCAAAACAATTTGACGAAATGGAGAAACACAGATGACGGCGGATCTTCGAGTTCATTTAAAAAAAACGTATTGGCTGGCGGCGCTGTTGCTTTTTAACGGGCTGATCGACTCGGCTTTTCTTATAGCGAGTGAACCGGTTTGGATCTTTAATAACGGACCGGATGTCCGTTCGGTCATGATTGGACAGGGAGATCTGCAAATGGAATCGAATCTTTTAAAGATAATACCGACCGGATCCGATTTAACATTTTCCGTTCAGATGAAATCGAATAAACCATTTTCCGCCGACCGGTATCGCTATTTTGCGATTCGATATAAAATGAAGACAAGTATAAAAATCGGCGGTCTTTTTTTTACAACAGATACGCTGCCCGGTCTAAGCGATAAAAGTTTTTCTCCTTTTCCAATTCAGGGAGATAACGTTTGGCATAATTCCGTGATCGATATGACCTCATTCAAACACGGAAACTGGAAGGGAAAAATAACGTCGTTCCGGCTTGACCCGACGAATCCGAGTACGGAAAATTCTGAGATCATGATCTCAAGATTTGGATTTTTCTCTTCTCCTAATGAAGCGAACGCTTTTCTGAAAGAGGCGAACGACAAGCCAAATTATGCCCGGACTTCTGTTTTTACCGCCGATTTTCAAAAGAGTTTTATTCCCGGCGGAACACTTTTCGACGGTTATAAAAAATCTCAGTTTCTTCTTCAGAACCATAAAACGGAAGAAACCAACTTGGTCCGAAAAACAGAACCGGAACGAATCATCGTCCGCGTTGAAGATCAGAACGGTTCGGTGAAAACAGTGCCGGTCGGTCGGACCAATCGCAGCGGATACACCGTCTTTACCGCATCGAAACCGGGCCGCTATTTTTTGGCGGTTGATCGAAATTCTTCAATGCTGACCGATTGGGACCGTGTTGAACCCTTTGATCAAAAAATCGGTCACAAGATCACGGATCAAAACGAAGTCAAAAATAAAACGGAAATTCAAAAGGCAATTCGTTTTGTTGTCAGCCGGGATCTGATGACCGCCGCGGGCAATCGTTTTCGTCCGCAGGACAAACTTTCGAAAGAAGAAGCGGAAACGATACGGCAAAAACTTAATGAGTCAGAAATGAAAACGGAAGAATTTGACCAACTGGCCAAATTGGAGTTGACCCGTGCGGAAACGGCAGTCATTTTAACTCGCTTGATTGACCGGCAATTGAAAATTTATCCGGAAACGTCCCTGCCCGCCTCCTGGTTCACAAGAGACCGAATTCGAATCGGAGCTTGGGGTAATTTTCGCCCGGTCGATCTTGATGAAAATTATATCAAAACGTATCGTGACTGCGGTTTCGATTGGCTGATCGCTATGTCTGATATATCCGGCGGCGATAAAAGATCCGATCTCTTGCGCTGGTGCAATAAATACGGCATCGAAGTTTTCATTAATGACGGCGGGTTCAGAGACCCTGAAAACCGGACCGCGGAATATTGCGATCAGCCGAGTTACGCCGGTCATTATGTGATCGACGAACCGGGTTCCAACAGCTTTGATAAACTGGCCGCGATTTGTAATTCTTATAAGAAAGCGACCGGCGGCAAAACGCCTTATGTCAATCTGCTTCCAATGTATGCCAATGCCGCGCAGTTGAAATACGGCGCTCAAGCCGCCGCGATTGAGTATTATGATCCTGATCCGGATCTCTTTAAAAAATATTGCGACCAGTTTTGCGAAAAATTCGATACTGACTATATTTGCACTGATATTTATCCGCTTAACTGGACGAATGATCATAAGAAAAACACCTATCGCGATTATGTTGAGTCGATTAATATTATCGCCGCTTCCGCGCGGGAACATCATCGCGCTTTCTGGTGTTTTATTCAGACATTCGCCTGGATCAAAAGCAAACGAACGCCCAATGAAGCTGAATTTCGATGGCAGTGTTACTCAATGCTCTCGTTCGGATGCAAAGGAATTCTCTGCTGGACTTACGCCGGATATCGGCCGGAATTTCCTTCGCTGGTCGATCATGAAGGACAAAAAACGCAAGCTTGGCATGATGCCCGCCCTGTGTTCCATGAGATCGGAAAGATCTCCGATGTATTCGTTCAATATCGAAATTTGGGAGCGATGACGCATCGCGCTTCTGAAAAGGTTCCCTACCTGAAAATGTCGAATCCTTATACAGAGTTCAAAACGATTCAAAAAATTGACTGTTCCGATCCTCTTTTAATCGGCTGTTTCGAAAAGATCTCAGGATCCGGCTCGGCCTTTACCCTTGTCAATATGTCCGAATTGCAGGACGAAAAAACGATTGACGTTTTGCTGAAAATTGACGGAAAAAAGGTTGTCTCCTGGCAGGGAGGAATTGAAAAAACACTCAAGCCCGAAAACGGTCAATATCGTTTCAAACTCAAGACCGGCGAAGGCTGTTTCGTTACTGTTGAGTAAAATAAACTTCCAGTTGAAAATGGATGTTTTATTTGGTCGACGTTATAAAAATTTTTTTCTAACGTAAATATACCGATTTCATCATGAATTTTCCGTTATAATATCAAAAGAACAGTCGATTCACGCAGTCAATCGGCAGAAATGACAGAAAATTTAAAATAAAAGCAGTATAAAACAGTCGGGCGGCGAAGTAAATCAACGAAAATAGCAAATATTTTAAAATGAGGATAATATAAAAAATCGCGAGACCTGACTGCGAACGCCGCGGAAATTTTTTAATAAAAAGAAACTTTTCCCGATTTGTGATGTTCTTATTTGATAAAGAGCAAATTTTTATCAATCATGATCAATCGGGAAAGAAGTAATGCAGGAAACTGTTGTCTTAAAAATAAAAAATAATTTAAAAAAGAAATTTTCAAAAGTTGAAATCAAAAGAAAAAATACTTTGTTTTGCGAAAATTATCGAAGACGATATTTTTTATTGGTACTGTTTTTTTCGATTTTGACCTTTTTCATGTTATTGGGCGGCTGTGTTCGTCCAGAAAAGAAACGACGGCCTGAAATGGAATATTCTGCTCCCGACGAGAAGTCTGAAGATCTTTGGGATCAAGCTTACGGAAATTAAAAAAATCCATCATTGATCGTTGCTTAAGAAACTTTTCGTCGGCGAACAAGGAATCTTTACTGTTATGCAGACATCTTAAATAATTTCTCTTTTAATATTAAAGAAGAGCCGGTTTTCAAAGTCAACCGGCGAAAACTGCGGAAAATTTATAATGATGAAAATATATACCGCTTCCATTATGAATTTTATGTTATAACGTCAAAAGAACAGTCGACTCATGCGGTCAATCGGCGAAGATAACAGAAAATTTAAAATAAGAGCAGTATAAATTATTTCCGTCTCTTCAATCGGCGAAAATTGTGCCCCAATCAATCCAGTGAAATGTTTTCGATTGTTTCGATCCAATGTTCGTTCTTTTCTTTCGAAAAGAACGAGTTTATGAAATCGAAAACAGCATCGGAAAATCCGCCGACGTTGGCAATGTTTTTATCATCGGGTGCCTGACAGGTCCGATAAGGTTGGAGATCGACACAAATCAGTTTTGCGAATCGGTTTCTTTTTCTAAAAATGTTCCATTGTTTCATTGTTTTAGTGCCTGATTCTTTGGAGTCGATCCAGGATTCGCAGTCGGAAATGAGCAGAACATAATCGGCGCTGATCTTTCGATGATTCATTTTAGCCAACGGAATACTGCAGTCGGTTCCGCCTCCGTTAAGGTTTAACTTTTGCGCGTTAGTCATGATCGAATCGTTGGGATTCAGAACGAGATTGTAAACTTTGGTATCAAACGGAAGAACAATTGCCTCGGGATTCTTTCGGATCAAAACGGAAGCGATCAGAGCCGCAACATCGACGCATCGGACTTTACTGTCGGCACTGTTCCGGAATCCGGTGATCGGACAGGCCATTGATCCGGAAACGTCAACGCAGACGGCCAGTTTTCCGTTAAGAGCGGGAACATTGTCCGAAGCGATTTCCATTGCGTCCTGAAGTGCCGTTTTGATCCTTGTCGGAATGTTGTCGTCAACGTTCAAATACGCGGCCATCAGTTGATAAGGAAACGCTTTGGATTTTCGGATCAGATCCCGGTCGCGAAGCCGGTCGGCAAGCAGGTCAACAATTTGTTTGTTTTCAAAAAGGATCTGTTTATTTTCGAAAACTCCGTGTCGGGCAAAGGTGTTCAAATTCATTCGAACTGTCTGCCAGGAAGCGGTGCGCGCGATTTCGGTCCATTCTTTTTGACCAAGGGAAAGCGAGGTCAGAAACTGAAATGGAACCGCCGGAACCGATCGCGAAATGAGCTTGTTACGATATTGATTCAAAAGCTGTGTTCTCGCCTTATCGTTCGAAATGATCCCCTTATGCAAAATCTGCCGGATAATACGGTCTGCCTCTCTTGTTTCCTGTTTGAACGCTTCGTATTCCTGAACGAGTCGCGGCAGTTTACTCAAATTGACGTTCCAGCCGAGCAGGTACCCAAACATTGCTTCCCGTTCCGCGTTTTTCGGTTTCGGATGGACCATTTTGATAAGGTCGCTCAAAGACGGGCCGCTTCCGATCGAACTGAAAAAAAGCTGTTCGTTCGTTTGGGCGGCAAGCCAATTCCGAATCAGTGCGCGCGGAACGCTTCCGAGACTTCGTCGGCCGGTCACGCCGCTTCGAATGATCTGAACGAAATTACGCAGCATTTTTGCCGAGTCAATGACTTTTTTGAACACCTTTTCGAAATACTCCGACCGTTGAGCCGCAAGAATGGCGCAAAGAAGAGCGGGCATGTCTTTCATCAGTCCGACTGTTCGAGCGTAAACAGCCGTCTTGGCGATGAATTCCGGCTCGACTTTTTTCGTTAGTTCAACAACGGTGTCAAACTGATTTTTATCTGTCGCGTAAAAGGTTGAGTTAAGACATCCGGTCGACGCGTATTGCGCCAGCGCCTGCTTGTCCGAAAACAGATAAGCGGATCCTCCGGCTTCATTGAGAACCGTTTGTTCGGCAATCTGTCCAACATATGTTTGAAACAAATTTTTGTTTGCCATTGTTTTATTCCTTTTATTGATTTTTGTTTATTGGTCCCATTTGATTTGCCGTTCCAACGTCGAAAGATCTGTCGGTTCACGAAGTCCGCCGACGGGATAAACATCGGACCGTATCTAACGAACTTTACCGATTTCATCATGAATTTTCCGTTATAACGTCAAAAGAACAGACGATTCACGCAGTCAATCGGCGAAGAGGACGGAAAATTTAAAATAAAAGCAGTATAAAAAAGTTTTTTGACCAACAAGTTCGGCGCGACGTTGAGTCAACTCTCTTGGAATTCATGTAGTCGCGCCGGCATTTGAATCAAAAAACAGCGGAGAGCACCGAAATCGAATCGGCGAAAGCGACTAATCCGTTTTTTGGGGGAATTCATCTCGCTGTTTCGGATCAGATCTAAAACAGAGTCAGTATAATACTGATGAACAGATCCGATGAAGCGTAAATTCTTTTTGAAAAAACGTAAATAAAGCCGCCGCTTCCTCCAGGAAGTCAAACCTCCGAAAAAAAGCGAAAAACGCAACGAAAGGGACGGGTTGCTTGCCGCTCTGCCTGATTGAGCTACGATCCGGGGATCGACGGGATTCGAACCCGCAACATGCTCGTTAATGTAAACCCGTGAGCATTTGACATTTTTCGCAAAAACCGATCACCGCGTCAAAGGATCATGAAGATCCATTTCCGCAAGCGAAGCGGTTTGTTCCGGCGAATGCGTCAAGCATTTGCCGACGGATTATTCCTTAAGCAGAAAATGTGCCAAACAGTTTTTTTAAATAAAAAAAAGTAAAAGACGATTTTATACGGACAACATTTTATCTTTGCCGCGATATCAGTCTGTTGACGTTGTAAATCTAATTATTGGATTGGAAAAACCGCCATAAAGCCGGACTAATCTGGTCAGACAAGCGATCAAAAAGTCTTATAAGCAGTATTATACTGCTTTCAATTTAAAATTTTCGCCAATTGACTGCGTGAATCAGCTGTCTTTTGACGTTATATCGAAAAATTCATCATAAAATCGGCAGATCTTTGTCGATGAGTTATTCAAATCAGATCAAACAGAAGAATAAAAAATTTTAATCGGAAAAGATTTTATTCTTTTTCGTTTTCCGAGGCCGATCTTACAAAATAAAAAATGATATAAATGTATAATTATTTATAATATTTTATAAACTGATTTAATTTTATTAAAGGTTCGGCTGTTCGGTTAAAGCAGTGAAATTTACGAGTTGCGGATTTCGTCCCAGGTCAGATCGAATTTTGCGAGATATTTTCTTAACCGGTCGGCGTCGTTGACTGATTTTCGTTTTTTTCGGGAGACATCGAAAAGTTTTCGACCAGCTTCGGAGATCGTCGCGCAGGCGGAGCAGACGGCAAGAACTTCCGCTAATTGCGAACGGTCGAACCGGTCGATTTCCGCCGCTCTTTTTTTACCGAGAAATTTTACGAGAAGTCCGCCGAGATCGGAAAGATCTGTTTCGGAAGCGGTTTCGGTTTGCCAGGCATTTTTCAGCCGTTCTATTTCATGTTTGACTTCCTGAAGATTGATTCGGTAATTATCGGAAAGGGTCCCCAGCCGGGAGATCGACGCGGCAAGATCGCGGAAATTTCCCAACCAGTTCGCACCGTCGGACTGGGCAAACTCAATATAATATTTCAGCGCTTCGGTATTGAAACGCAAAACGATTCCGGTCTCTTCGGAATATCGGCGGAGTTCATAATCGATATTGGGGGGGATATCTTCTTTGCGTTCAGCAAGGCCCGGAAGACGAAAGGTCCAAAGATTAATTCGGGCCAGCAGATCCTGACGAAAATTTCCTTTTTGAACTTCGGCGATGAGATCCCGATTGGTTCCGGCGATGAATTGGAAGTCGCTTGACACTTCCTTGTCAGATCCGATCGGATAAAATTTCTTTTCTTCAAGAGCATGCAAAAGGGCCGCCTGTTCGTCAAGTCCGAGATCGCCTATTTCGTCGAGAAAAAGAACTCCTTTATTGGCTTCCCGCAAGAGTCCGGCCCGATCTTTGTCCGCCCCGGTAAAAGCCCCTTTGACGTGACCGAAAAAGGCTGATTTCAACTGGTCGCCGCTTAACGTCGCGCAGTTGATCATGACGAAACGGCCCTCAATATGCTGCCGCATTTTTTTCAATTCAAAGATCTTTTTGGCCAGCATTGTTTTGCCGACTCCTGTCGCACCGGTCAGAAGTATCGGCGATTTGCTCCTGATCGCGACTTGTTCGATCTGTTCAATCGTTTCGTTGAAATTTTTATTTTTAGTGTCGATGCCCGATTTAAGAAGATTGGTTGATTTTAATTTGTCCATCGCAAACCGACCGGCCAGCTGATCGTATTTGGAAAGATCAAGATCGATAATATGAAAGGTTCCTTCCGGGTCGGAACAGGGAGAGCATTGAAGAATTCTTCCGGGAAAATGGCGCGATTCGGTCAGAAGAAAAAGACAGATCTGTTCGACATGGGTTCCGGTTGTTATATTAATGAGATAATCTTCTTTTTCCGGGTTGAATTTTCGCGTGACCGTAAACTGATGCATCGCCTCAAAAACTTCGACGAAATCCCAGCGGTTTTGGATCTCCATTAAATGCGGAATAACTTCCGTTTCCGGCGAAATATCAGCGATATCAGAAATGACAAGATTCAAAAGATTTTGTTCTTTTATCTCATAAAACAGATGATAGCGACTGACGAGCAGATCTTCCTGCTGACAAATTCCAACGGTCGGACGCCATTTCTCCCAGCGTTTGCCGCTTCGGGGCGACGCGTCGAGCATTGCGCCGAGAATACCGTAAACAATCGTCTTTTTTTTGACCATTTTGTTCTTCTTTATTATTTGCGAACGTGTTTTATACTGCTTTTATTTTGAATTTTCCATTATTTCCGCCGATTGACTGCGTGAATCGGCTGTTTGTTTGACATTAAACGGAAATTATAAAAAACTGTATAAAATCACTTTCCGGACTGTTTCGGAAACCTGATCAGATCCTGTCGCGCCGGGCGCCCGATGATACAAAACACCCTTCAAATTCTAAAAAAAGACAGAACCCGAATTCAAAATGAAAGTTTATAAATAATGAAAGTTTATAAATAATGAAAGTTTATAATTATAGATAATCTTTTATAAATATCTATAATAACTGATATCCATCTTTCTGTCAAGGAACCGGTACGGCGCACCGGAATTTTGATCTTGTCCGAAAGCAGCAGCGATTTCGCCGATATATTTTTTATTTAGATCGAAATTATCGGAATTTGTCATATTTCGCTGAATTTTGTCAGTATTTGGCATTGGGTTTGCGACTATTGAACAACGTTTTTAGCCATTGTAAATAAATATCGATTGCGCGGCAATCAAAATTTTGCGATAATTACAAGCGCCGGTTTGGAGCGACAACATGCACCGCCGTATTGAGCCCGATTACACCTTGCTTTTTATTCCAGCATCCCAAAACAGTTGAGGCCCCCGGTCAATCGACGGAAAATTTAAATCAGAACCGTATAAAACGATTGGAACGAAGATTTTTAAATTATCAAAAGGAAAAAGGAAAATGAACTTTAAAATTACCGGACCGGCAACGGCGGAACTTGCGGTTGAAGGACTTTCGCCGATCAAGGTGATCGGAACGGAAAAGATCCGAACAGGTTTTGAAGACTCGACGATCAAACAGGTCATCAATGCCCGTAATTCACCGGGGGTGACCGAGGTCGTTTTGAACCCGGACGCTCATGTCGGTTACGGAGCGCCGATTGGCTGCGTTATGGTTTCTCCCGATTATATTTATCCTGCTCCTGTTGGGGTCGATGTCAAATGTTCGATGAGTATGCTTCAGTTTGATCTTCCGGAAGAAGAGATCCGCGACAAACGGGTTCGCCG
>CAZZEF010000073.1:13470-18921 GCA_964652875.1 uncultured Planctomycetaceae bacterium | reverse complement strand
CAATCGTATTACCGTAAGTTCGGGCATCGCCCATAACGCCGACGCTTCGGACCGGAAGCAGAACAGCGAAGACTTGCGAAGTCTTTCGATACAGTCCGGCTTTTTTGATCTCTTCAATAATAATAGCGTCCGCTTCGCGCAGGAGATCAAGTTTCGGTTTGGTAATGGATCCGATACATCGAACGGCCAGGCCGGGACCGGGGAAGGGATGCCGCCAGACGAGATCTTCCGGAAGTCCGAGTTCGAGTCCGAGTCGGCGCACTTCATCTTTAAAAAGTTCGCGCAGCGGTTCGATCAGCGCGAATTCCATTTCTTCCGGGAGTCCGCCGACGTTATGATGGAATTTAATCGTCGCGGTCAATCCGCTTTTACCGCCTCCGCTTTCGATTACGTCGGGATAGATCGTTCCCTGGGCGAGAAAATCGGCGCCGCCGTTCTTTTTCGCTTCTCCAAGAAAAACATCAATGAACGCTTTGCCGATGATCTTGCGCTTTTTTTGCGGATCGGTTACTCTTTTTAACAGACCGAGAAAATGATCGCTTGATTCGGCAACGACAAGTTTCGCGGAAAAATTCTTTCGAAAGATCCCCGTAACGGTTTGAATTTCGTCTTTTCTCATCATTCCGTTATCGACGCAGATGCAAGTCAGACGGCTTCCGACCGCGCGGGAAACAAGAGCGGCGGTAACCGCGGAATCGACCCCGCCGGAAAGACCGCAAATGATCCTTTTGCCTTTGGTCCTTTTTTTGATCTCTTCAGTCGCCGCTTCAATAAAATCTTTCATCGTCCAAGTTCCGGCCGCGCCGCAGATCCCCTTAACGAAATTGGCAAGGATCTTAAGGCCTTCCTCGGTATGACTTACTTCCGGGTGAAACTGAATGCCGAAAACGGGAAAAATTTTATGACGAACTGCCGCGCAAGGACAGGTTTCCGTTCCGGCCAGCGGAACAAGATTTTCGGACAGCGCCGATACCTGATCGCCGTGACTCATCCAAACCGATGTTGAACGTGACACCCCTTCAAAAAGAGGACAATTCCGTCCGGCAGGATTGATCGTTAAAACGGCTCTTCCGTACTCACGGCGCGAAGCGGCATGAATTTCCGCTCCGAAATAACGGCTCGAAAGTTGCATTCCGTAACAGATCGCCAATACCGGAATATTCATTTCAAGAATGTCAGGGTCCAGATCGGGCGCGTCTTTTTCGTAAACACTCGCCGGACCGCCGGACAAAACTATTCCGATCGGGGCCTCTTGAAGAATCTCTTCGGCTGTTATCGAAGACGGAACAATTTCGCAATAGACATTTTCACTTCGAATACGCTGGGCGATAAGACGGGTATACTGGGATCCGTAATCAAGAATCAGGATCTTTTCCAAAGGTTTGTTGAAAAAACGAGACTGTTTTTGATCTTTTTTCATGGCAATGAATAAATCGATTCGCATCGACCCGGGGACATGAACCGGATTAAGGATCCCCTTTATTATGTTGCTGTCAATGCTTCATCAGTCCTTCCTTCTTACAATTATTATTCACATCTTTTTTTTGATAAGGGGAGTACCTTTAATTCTGAAAAGAAAAAGGTTTTTTTTGAAAATTTTATCGATATTTTCTGAAAAAAAGCCGCTGAAAAAAGTAAAATATAAAATTTCTGAAGGAAAGATAATTTAAAAAATAAGAATAAAAATTTGTCGTTTTTGATCTCGTAATTTTATAATAATATTTTCTAATTATATGCCGTTTTTATTTGTTCACTGTTGCGGTCTTTCTCTTTAAAGAGTAAAATATGGAACACGAAAAATTACAGTCTATTGAAGAGTTGTCAATAACAGGAAAGGGAATAACGATGCGGACAAACAACGATTGCGGACTTAACGGCGAAACACAAAATGAGATCGGGAATTTTCAAGCAGAAAAGGATCAACAACCAAAAAAATTACGTCAGTCAGAAAATCAGATCAATCGCAACGGATCAAAAAAAATGTCAGCAGTCAGTCGGCGTCAAATGATTTGCGCCTCGTTTGCGGCGGGGGCCGGGATCTGGGCCGCTTCCGGATCAAGGTCGGAAGCGGCCTCTTCCATTCAGACGGCCTCAAACAGCAAAAGCGCGTCTTTGGGTGATAACGGACGGTCGGATCATTGTTTCGACACGTTTTCTTATGACGGAGAAAAGGTCTGTTTTTATTCAAGTAAAATTAAAAAACGGACCAGGATCATGATTTTATCCGACACGCATCTTTTTATGGATGATTTGCGCGGCGAACCATTCCGTCAGTTCAGCGGGCGAATGTCGAACGCTTACAATCATACTGAACATTTTAAAACGAAACGTCCGACCGATCCGCGGGAAAGCTTTGAAAAAAGTCTTTTACTGGCTAAAAAATCGGGCGATATCAACGCGATTGCGATCTTGGGCGATCTTGTCAGTTTTCCAACGGAGGCGGGTATTGAATGGGCTTGTCGAAAATTAAACGAATGCGGTCTTCCTTGGTTTTATATTTCCGGCAATCATGACTGGCATTATGAAGGAATGACAGGGAGTGAAAAGGATCTGCGCGCCCAATGGATCCAAAAGCGGCTTCTGCCTTTGTATCAGGGAAGAGATCCGCTGGCCTGTTATGCGGATCTTCCCGGCGTTCGGCTGGTCATGATTGATGATTCGATTTATGAAATCCTGCCGGAACAACTCGAATTCTTTAAACAGCGGGTTGACGATGGGGTTCCGATGGTCCTGATGATGCATATTCCGCTTTTCGCGCCGGGAAGAAGTGTCGGGTTCGGGTGCGGTCATCCTGACTGGAACGCTGAAACAGATCGAAATTGGAAAATTGAGCGCCGCGAACGATGGCCCGAAAAAGGTCATTCCGCGGTTACGATGGAATTTTACCGGTCCGTCTTTACCGCTCCCAACCTGTTGGGGGTCTTTGCCGGACATATTCATCGGGCGTCTCTGGACGTTATTAACGGAAAACCGCAGTTCGTTGTTCCGGGCAATTTCAATCAGGCGTTCATGACGGCCGATTTTCTTCCCGTTAACGCGAAAAACAAAAAATGAGATCCTGTTTTGCCATTGGTTTATTTTTACGCCGGTTGAGGTCATAAATTTTTCTTCTTTCGGCACCTGATCAAAAAATACGACGGCATAGGTCAAAATGTCGGCCGCGGATGAATTATACAGCTTTTATTTTAAATTTTTCGTCATCTTCGCCGATTGACTGTGTGAATCGGCTGTTCTTTTGACAATGTAACGGAAAATTCATGATGAAATCGGTATATAATAAAATGAATCGTTTCTTATTTTGTTATTAAAAATGATTTTTTCGACTTCCGGCCGCTATCGAAAAATATCATGAAACAGACTTTCTGTCGGCCGCGAATATTCTTGTATTGACAAGAAGAGAAGGGACTGATAGAATGTTCCATGTTTTGTAAATATTATATGTTTCATTTTCATTGTTGCTTATTGACAAAGAGGAATAACACAATAATATTTATAAAAATTTTTATAATGTATCCGATTCATTAATTATGTATAAATTATACGAAAATACTGTTTGGATATCTTATACAGCTTTTATTTTAAATTTTCCTTCATCACCGTCGATTGACTGCGTAAATAGGCTGTTCTTTTGACAATGTAACGGAAAATTCATGATAAAATCGGTATAATATACTGCCCTCATTTTTAATTTTTCGGCAGTTTCGTCAATAGCTGTTCTTTTGACGTTGAAATGGAAAGTTAATTATGAAATCGGTACAATTTGTGTTTTAACGGAATAAAACTTAATCAAGGATTGAAAAACACCTTCAAGGAAGAATATTTGTATGATGGAGAAAGATCCGGAATTATCGATTGTCGTTCCTGTCTATAATGAGAAAGAGAATTTACCCGAGCTTATTCGTCGGGTTCTCGATTCCTGTGATCATCTTGACACGCGTTATGAATTGGTTCTTGTCGACGATGGAAGTTCGGATGAGTCCATGACATTGATCAAAGAAGCGGCGCAGCGTTATTCGGACCGCGTTGTCGGAGTAATTCTTTCAACCAATTTCGGGCAGCATGCGGCAGTAACGGCCGGTTTGCAGGAATCACGCGGCCAATATATAATAACGATGGACGCGGATCTTCAAAATCCCCCGGAAGAGATCCCCAAACTTCTCGAAAAATTAAGACAGGGGTATGACGTTGTCGGAACGATCCGCGAAAATCGTCAGGACACCTTTTTCCGACGAATGGCTTCCCGAACGGTGAACCATATGGTGCGCCGTTTGTGTCATGGCCGGACCATGTCGGATTACGGATGTATGCTTCGCGGATACAGTCGACAGGTGGTCAACGCTATTCTTCAATGCGGTGAGAACGGCAAGTTCATTCCAATGCTGGCAATGTCTTACGCGCGCCGAACCGTTGAGATCAAAGTAAAACATTCCGAACGAATGGCCGGCGAATCGAAATATAACTGTCTGAAATTGATTTCTTTGCAATATGATCTTTTAACAGGAACGAGTAATTTTCCGCTTCGCTTAATGACTTTTTTCGGATTCATTATTGCCGTTTTCGGAATTCTGTTCGGTATCGTTGTTTTTATAAGATCGCAGCTTGACAAAGCTTGGGGGGCGGACGGTGTTTTTGCCCTCTTTGCCATTGCGTTCGTTCTAATGGGTTTTCAATTCGCGGGTCTTGGTCTGCTCGGTGAATATGTCGGCAAGATCCATTTGAACACGCGTCAGCGTCCGCAGTTTTTTATTGAAACGGTCATTCGCGAGACCGCTTCTTCGGAAGGAGATTCGTCCGCAGTCAAGAATTCGGAAGAATTATCTGAAAATAATCAGTTGAAATCATGAATTGAGGACAGTCTGAAATTGACTGCCTTAAAACAAATAATTCGCGGCAGGCGGTCCGCGTCATTAAAGAAAATGGAAGTGTTTTATGAATGCTGTTGTTTTTGCGTATCATAATATTGGCTGTGTCGGAATTGACGCTCTTTTACGGGCAGGGGTCAAAATTGAGGCGATTTTTACTCATCGCGACGATTCAGCGGAGACGATTTGGTTCGACTCCGTTGCGGAACTAGCCGCTCGAAACGCTATTCCTGTCTTTGCGCCGGACGATGTTAATCATCCGCTTTGGCGTGAACGGATCCGGAAAATGAATCCAGACTTTTTTTTCTCCTTCTATTACCGCAATATGATCGGAGAGGATCTGCTTTCCATTCCTTCTCAAGGAGCGTTTAATCTTCATGGTTCGCTCTTGCCGAAATACCGGGGGCGCGCGCCGATTAACTGGGCGGTTGTCAACGGTGAGAAAGAGACCGGTGTTACGCTTCATTATATGACGGTCAAACCGGATGCGGGTGATATTGTCGCGCAGAAATCGTTTCCCATCACTGATTCCGATACGGCGAAAACGGTGCATCTCAACGCGGCCCGGGCGTCAAAGGATCTTTTGGAC
>CAZZEF010000073.1:0-13460 GCA_964652875.1 uncultured Planctomycetaceae bacterium | reverse complement strand
AGCATCGCATGGGAAATATCAGTCACAAGCAGTTCTGCTTCAGGGAAAAGCTCCCCGAATCAAACAAAATGAATCGGACGCGACTTATTTTCATGGCCGCCGCCCGGAAGACGGTCGTATCGATTGGTCGCGATCGGCTGAAGAGATTCGCAATTTGGTGCGCGGAGTGACTCGTCCTTATCCCGGCGCGTTTTCCTTCCTTTCGGCGAAAAAGTATTTCTTCTGGAACGTCTCAATAGTTAAAACTGATAAAAAAGAATTGCCAGGAACAATTCTGTCAACCGCTCCCCTGATCATCGCTTGCGGAAAAGAGGCGGTTAAGATCGAAACGGGTCAGTTATGCGGCGGTGTTTTCTCGTCCGGCGAGCAACTTGCCAAGGATAATTGCTTTGTCGAAAAAATGCGGTTTACTTCAACCGCGGTCCCCAAGAGTTCAAGAAAAACGAAAGTTCTTATTTTGGGGGTCAATGGATTCATCGGAAGTTCTTTGAGCAACCGACTTTTGAAAAGCGGTAAATACGAAGTTTACGGAATCGATCTGCGTAATGATTACAATCTTGACATTATCGATAATCCGGATTTTCATTTTTTCGAAGGCGATATTCAGATCAGTAACGAATGGATCGAATATCATGTCCGTAAATGCGATGTTATTGTTCCGCTGGTGGCCATTGCGACCCCGATCGAATACACAAGAAATCCGCTGCGTGTTTTTGAACTTGATTTTGAGGAAAACTTAAAGATCGTCAGGTATTGTCATAAATACAACAAAAGAATTATTTTTCCGTCGACATCCGAAGTTTACGCGCTTTGCGACGATGAAAAATTCGACGAAGACAATTCCTGTCTTGTACTTGGTCCGATCTGCAAGCAGCGTTGGATCTATTCCTGTATCAAGCAGATGCTCGACCGTGTTATTTGGGCTTACGGAACCAAAGGGCTTCGATTTACCCTGTTTCGTCCGTTCAACTGGATCGGTCCGAAACTCGACAGTCTTAACAGTGCCCGAATTGGAAGTTCACGCGCCATTACTCAAATGATCCTGAATTTGGTGCAGGGGCACCCGATCCAATTAATCGACGGCGGCGAACAGAAACGCTGTTTTACCGATGTCGATGAAGGCATTGAATGTCTGTACCGCATTATTGAAAACGAGGGTGGACGATGCGACGGCAAGATCATTAATATTGGTAATCCCGACAACGAAATGAGCATTAAGGAATTTGCGTATACGCTGATAGATCTTTTTGACAAGCATCCGTTGCGCGATCATTTTCCCCCGTTCGCGGGCTGCCAGAAGATCGAGTCGGACACCTATTACGGAGAAGGATATCAAGATTGCCGACATCGTAAACCAAGCATTAAAAATGCGGAAAAATACTGCGACTGGCATCCGGAAATCCCTTTGCGCGAGTCAATGGCCCGAACTCTTGATTTCTTCCTGAAACAGGCGATTAATTCCGGTGAATTTTTGTTTTAACAGAATAATAAACGTTCAGGGATTAAATCGCAAATGAAATGAGAAATTGCAGGGGTTCCTGATTTATTTATCGAGATCAATGCTGTAAGAATACTGTCGAAAAAGAAAACATAATTAAATTACAGAGTGTTTTTTATTTTATATCGATCTATTATGGATTTTTCGTTTCAATGTCAAAAGAACAGCTGATTCATGAAGTCAATCGGCGGAAATGGCGGAAAATTTAAATGAGGGCATTTAAGACAAGGGAAATGTTATGAAAGTCGGGCTCAGAGTTGATGTTGATACATTCAGAGGAACCCGGCGCGGAGTTCCTGAACTAATGCGCATTTTGGATCGGCATGAGATTCGGGCGGCGTTCTTTTTTTCAGTTGGTCCCGACAATATGGGCAGACATCTTTTTCGGCTTTTGAAACCGCGTTTTTTATGGAAGATGCTTCGAACACGCGCGGCAAGTCTTTACGGCCCGGAAATTATATTTCGGGGAACGTTTGGACCGGGTCCCAAGATCGGAAAAGGAAACGAACAGATCCTGCGCGACTGCGATTCCGCGGGGCATGAGATCGGTCTTCATAGCTGGGATCATCATTACTGGCAGGCGCATTCCGATCGAATGTCTGAAGATCGAGCCAAACTTCATTGGCGGCTTGGTTATGAAGAATTATCGCGTATTCTCGGACGGGATCCCGACTGTTCCGCCTTTCCCGCTTGGAAATGTCTGGAGAAACATCTTCTTCTCAAAGAAGATTTCTCTTTTCGATACAATAGTGATTGCCGCGGGCAGGGGATCTTCATGCCCGTTGTTGGGGGAAAGCGTCTTGCGACACCGCAAATCGCGCTTAATCTCCCTACTTATGACGAACTGATCGGAAGCAAGGGAGTAACCGACGAAAATTACAATGATACGCTTCTTTCGAAAATAGATCCGTCCGGACCGAATCTGTTGACGATTCACGCGGAAGTTGAGGGAATTGTCAAATCCGAGCTGTTCGACGATTTTCTCCGTCGTGCCCGATCCCGCGGAATATCGTTTGTTTTGCCGGGATCTTTGTTGCCCGAAGATCTTTCCAAACTTCCCGACGGTAAAATTGAGCAGGGGATCATTCCCGGCCGCGAAGGGCGTTTGGCTGTTTATCGATCAGACAGGAGTTGATGATTATTCATTTTGAAGTGTCATTGCCTAATGCTTTTATACTGCTTTTATTTTAAATTTTCCGTCATCTCCGCCGATTGACTGCGTGAATTGGCTGTTCTTTTGACGTTATAACGAAAAATTCATGATGGAATCGGTATAGAATGAATTATAAAGGAGCAAATTATAACGGTTCCTTATATTTGTCATTTTTGGTGCCTTGTAATATTTTAAAGTTAGAAATTGTTCCAAGACATCGAAACCGGGGGGATGCCTTGTTGACAGGCAGACGGACGAAACGTTCTCGTTTCCGTCCTGTCATTTGCGGTGATTGTCCAACAGACAACTATAAAGCAGGCACGGCACAAGGCCAAAAGATCGGTTATTCCCAAAGAAGATCGGCGAAGATTTAAAAAGAAGATTTAAAAAGAAGATAATAAAAACAAAGATCAATTTATTTCTGATAATCACAAAAGCAGAAAATAAATGATTTTCAATAGAAAGTTAATAAAGGATGTCGGAAACATCAAAAGAATCAGGAAACAAAGAAACAGGAAATAATAATGAAGATCGAAATGTCGGCCAACATTTTCAGCGGATCGCCGGACTTGTAATTTTCTTTATTCTGGTCTTTCTGATTCCGTTGGGGAGCCGTCCGATGATTTGTCCGGACGAATCCCGATACGCGGAGATCCCCCGGGAAATGCTTGCCGCAGATAATCTGATCGTTCCGACTCTTTGCGGGACTCCGTATTATGAAAAAACAGCGTTAGGTTATCAGACGACCGCGCTTTCCTTTCAAGCTTTTGGTGAAAATCTTTTCGCGCTTCGTCTTCCTAACGTGTTGGCAGTTGCGCTGACCATGTTTTTCCTTTATTTTATGTTGTTTCGTGCGGTTCATGATTCCGATGTGTCCATATTGGCCTCAATATTGTACCTGACAAGCGCTTTTGTAATTGGAGTCGGAGTGTTTGCCGTTCCTGATTCGCAGCTTACCGCGGCGTTATCCGTCAGTATTGGCTCCTTTTATCTGGCCCGGGAATCAAAAAGAAAAACAACTGTTCTGTTTTGGCTTGTTCTGTCGGGAATTGCTTGCGGAGCTGCTTTTCAGATCAAAGGTTTTCTTGCTTTTGTTATTCCGGCAATTGTATTGACTGCATTTCTTGTCTGGATGAAAGACTGGAAACGTTTATTATTGTATCCCTGGATTCCGATTGTTGTTGCTTTTCTTGTTTCGCTTCCCTGGTCCTTGGCGATTCATCGGCAGGAGCCGGGATTTTGGCATTATTTTATTGTTGAAGAACATATCAACCGGTTTCTTTCTGAAACTCACGATAAAGGCTCGCAAACGATATTTTATTTTTTGCCGATTCTTTTGACGGGAATACTTCCGGCTGGAGGAACGGCTGTCTGCGCCTGGCTGGGTTGGCGGTCAAAAGGATTTTGGTCCCGGCCGATCAATCGATTGATGATCTGTTGGGTTTTGCTTCCCTTTCTTTTCTTTTCAATTTCAAGTTGTAAAACAGGAACTTACATTCTTCCCTGTTTTTTTCCTGTAACAGCGCTGTTGGCTCTTGGTGTTCGGGAAGCCTTTCGAATTGATCCGGAAAAGGCCGGTTACCGAATGAGTCTTTTCTTTTTATGGCTCGGAGCCGCCGCGTTTTTCGGAGGACTTGTTACCCTGGTCCTTTTTCCGCTTCCCTGGCATCAATGGTTTTCCGGGATATATGATCTGTATCCTGACGGGAATAAGTTGGGTTATCTTTCAACATCACTCTCCATTCTTTGGGGGGCCATTCTTTTTATGCACCGAAAGAAAATAAAAGTCGCTTTTAAAATCTATTTTCTGGGATTGGCTCCTGTTCTTCTTTGTGTTTTTTTTGTCTTGCCGATCGGTTTGTTCGGATCTCATTCTGCCTCTTACAGTTTGAAAAAAGTGCTGGAACATGTGCCCGTTTATTCGGACGATATTATCTTTACCGATGGTGGAGGCACCGCTGCCTATGCCTGGACCTTGAAGCGAACCGATTTTGTTTATATCAACCCTTCCAAAGAAATAAAATTCTGGTACTCGAAAAATCCCGATCGGGCGTCTGGTCCTGTTTTCGAAACAATTGATCCGGTTGAGATCCAAAAAATACTTGCGAAATCCCCTCCCAAAAAAGGAATACTTGTTACCGATCGCGATTTAAAGAATTTTTCCTTTATTTTTCCGCGTCCGGTTGAAAAGACGTATTCCTTTCAAGGAACAACGATTTATCGTTTTTAAGAGAATTGGCTGTTCATTGCAAACCGCGTTTTATACCGCCGTTATTTTGGTCAATTGGCTTCGTGATCCGGCAATGTTTTTTAACGTTGGAACGAAAAAGTAAAGTGTCAGGTACGGTTTGATAACATTATATTTAAAGGAATATGAATTACGGCAGCGTTCGTTTATTATCCGCTTTCGAGTTGATTTTGTTAGCGATAAAATTATACCCCCTTCTTTAAAATTTTCCGTTCTTTGCTTCGATTGACTTCGTGAACTGATCGACTGTTTTTTGACGTCAGAACGAAAAATTCATTATGAAATCGGTATAAAACGATCCCGCTCAAAAAAGAAATAAAAAAGTAAAAGATACAGGTGGATCTAAAAATGAGAAATAAATTTTTGCCATTTTCCAAACCGAGCATAACCGATCGGGAGATCGCGGCGGTAACAGAAGTTCTTCGATCCGACTGGATCACGACCGGGCCGAAAAACACTGAATTTGAAGTAAAATTCAATCAATATACGGGAAGTGCGGGGGCGGTGGCCATGACCTCGGAGACGTCGGTCATGCAGGCGCTGTTTCAAGCGATGAACATTGGTCCGGGCGATGAAGTGATCACTCCGTCAATGACATGGGTATCGCTTCCGAACGTAACCTGTCTTTGCGGAGCGCGGCCTGTTTTTGTCGATTGCGAACGGGACACGCTGATGATCTCTCCTGATGCGGTTGAGTCCGCGATAACATCGAGGACCAAATTAATTGTGCCGGTTCACTTTGCCGGTGTTCCGTTCGACATAACAGGAATGCGTCGCGTCGCGGAGAAGTTCGGTATTCCGCTGGTCGAAGACGCTGCTCATGCGCTTGGAACGGAATTTGAAGGAAAGCGCGTTGGTAGTTCCGGTACGGCAATGTTTTCATTTCATCCGATTAAAAATATAACAACTGCTGAAGGAGGCATGTTTGCCAGCGAAGATCCGGATCTTGTCGCAAGATTGCGAAGTTTGAAGTTTCATGGGCTCGGTCAGGACGCTTATGATCGAAAAACTTTCGGCCGGTCGCCTCGCGCGGAAGTTCTTGAGCCCGGCTTTAAGTTCAATCTGTCGGATCTGCATGCCGTTTTAGGAGTCGTTCAGCTTGATCGGGTGGATGAAATGAACGCGAAACGCGCTCAAATTGCCGCCGAATATCGAAAAGAACTGGCCGAAATTCCGGAACTTATTCCGTTAGGCGAACCGAAATACCGTTTTCGAAATTCCTGTCATTTGTTTCCGGTCCGACTGGATACGGAGAAGGCCAAAATTTCCCGGGACGATTTTACACAAAAGCTCAAAGAGCGCAATATTGGAACCGGACTGCATTTTCAAGCGGTTCATCTTCAACGGTTTTATAAAGAAAAATTTGGGTTCGTTTCCGGAATGTTTCCCAATACGGAATGGAACTCCGATCGTCTGATCTCGCTTCCTTCGTTCCCGGAAATGACGCCGGAAGATCTTAAAGACGTTATTGCCGCCTGCAAGGAAATTCTTGGCAACGTTCGTTAGAATTGGAGTGTCTGATGAAAATCTCTCTCTCGCCGGAAGATTATGATTGCTGTCAAAAACTGGAAACGATCCGTCGGAACAACTTTGATGTTTTGACGGCCTTTGCTGATTATTTGTCGAACTCGTCCCAATTTATTACTTCGTCGGAAATTGACGCGCTTGTTCGTGAATTTGGAATGAATGAAGAACAGGCTTTTCGTACTCTTTTAGCCTCCTTTTGCGGTTTTGATGACGAAAAGGGACGGACACTGGTAAAAAAGTATTTCATACCGTCGATCAAAAAAATGGATCCCGTCGATTTTGAAAACGATTCCTGTTATCGTTTTTTTCAGAATAAAAATTTCAAGTCCGAATCCTGGGAGCTGAAACAGGCTGTTTACAAACCGTATGAGGCGTTTGTTCGGGACGATCTTTTCGTTGCGGATGACTTTACGGAAATTCCCCGACTTGGTTTTTTTGATCGGGAATATTATTATCCGACCGTTTTGCAAAATGGGCGCGAATGGATGACAATAACCCCGAATGAAACGGCGACGATGCGCGGTGCGCTTCAGGCTTGCCGGGGACGGACCGCCGTTTACGGACTTGGGCTCGGATATTTTGCGTTCAAAGCGGCAGAAAAACCGGAAACGGAATTCGTCGCGGTTATTGAAAAGGATCCGGATCTTGTTTCCCTGTTTAGCAAAAGGATCCTGCCGGACATGCCGTTCCGGGATAAAATTGTTTTATACAATGCCGACGCGTTCGAATATGCTCAACGGCAAGCGCCGAAGGAACGGTATGATTTCTCTTTCGTCGATTTATGGCATGATCTCGGCGACGGTATTGAACCTTATCTCCGAATGAAAAAAATTGAACGGCAACAAAAAGTCTTGGACAATAAGAGCGGTAGGATCAACGAAGAAATATTGGACAACGGATTAAATTCGGTTATACCGGCAAGAACGATTTATGCTTCTGGTCAGATCGCCGCCGCCGGGTTATCCGAATTTTGTGAACCAAGCGAAAAGTGGGCCGGAACGCGTTGGTGTTACTGGATCGAATCAACGCTGCTTTCCCATCTGCGCTGGAGTTTTTGGTCCGCGATCAAAAGAGCGATGGTTCAGGAAGTGTGTTTGCCGATGAACCTTCCGATTAACTCATTTGACGATATCCGAAAGATCTTGTCCGATGATTATTTAAAAAATTCGGCCGCGGACCGACTGACGCTGCCGGATCGAAAGTGATTTCAGCATACAAAAAACAGGTCCGTTCAGATCCGGCACTAATCGGCTGCCAATATGACGCTGACCGTCTTTTGGATGTTAAATGAGTAACCGGTTCACAAATCCGATCAATGAAAATGAATTTATTTGTTTTCATTGATCGGATTTCTTAACAGATTTCTTAACAGATTTCTTAACAGATTTCTTAACGGATTTCTTAACGGATTTCTTAACGGATTTCTTAACGGATTTCTTAACAGGAGTCTTAACAGGAGTCTTAACAGGAGTCTTAACAGGAGTCTTAACAGGAGTCACCGTTTCGGATACATTTGTTTTTTTAACGGTCTTTTTAATTGGCTTCGGATTGTCGGCATATTGTTGAATGGTCTTTTTTGCTGGTTCTTTCAATGATTTTTTTTGCGGGGTCGATTTCTTTGTTGACTTTTTCGCGGGAGTTTCCGAAATATTTTTTTCCGTCTGTTTTAAAATATTTTCTTGAGCGGACTTTTTGCCCGGCGCGCGTTTTCCTGGTTTTTTAGATCTAAAAACGCTTTCGAAAATTTTATTGATTTCATTCACGTCAAATCGTTCAGGATCATAATTTTCAGGAAGCCATTCCAGCAGGCTTTCATCGGCATTTTGGGGATCCTTCAGCATTTCGCAAATGTCCGAATATCCCCAAACACCCCCGCAGTCTTCCGGGGGACAGGCTCTTTTTCCGTTAAGACAGACGATTTCGACCGGAGAATCGGGCTTTTCGAAATTGTCGTTTTTCAGTTCGATCAGATGCTCCCATTGATCGCCGAAATCATAAATATAATTCAGACGCGTTTTCGATTGTTTGTTTTTTAATATTTCATTGAGCAAAACGGAGGATTCGTTTTTATACTGTTTTTCGTCCAAATCACTCGTAACGTTGAAAATATCGAAATCATCGTCTTCAAATAACGAGACATTATCAACCAGAAATTCATGAAGATGATTATTTTCCCAACCCATTGCAATTTGAATGACATAATGTAATTTCGCCAAAGAAATATTGGCGGGAACGATGACTTGGCGCCAGATGGACGGTTTGGCCGTTTGCAAAGTGATCTTCAATAAATAATAATTCATCTGTTGCATCCCTATTTGTAAAATAAGCGTTTATTTGTTGTATTTTCTCTTTCGGAATCATAAGATCAGATCCGCTTCCAAAGTCAATTGACGCAAAAAGTTGTCGTATGCTGACAAATACTGATTCAGATTATTCAATAATATCGAAACTGCTGACGGTTTTGAAATTTTGAAAATCGGAAAATGTCCAAACAATTTTTTTGTCATGATTGATTTCCAGTAAATGGGGAGCCTCTTTAAAATGATTGTGTCCGAGCCAGTTGCAAAGGACGTAATTTCCATTGGGCATAACTTTGAAACCGCCGACATAACGGAGCGGTTTACCGGGCAGATCGTAGTTTTCGAGTTTCCAAGCGACCGTTTTATCAGGAGCGATTTCCCAAAGACAGGAAGCTCCCCAATCGCCGCTGGTAATGGCCGTATTGCCGTTTTTAAGACGTTCGACTCCGTGAACGCCGAACGGAGCGGTGAACGACCAGATCTCTTTTCCGTTTTCGTCCAGTTCAACAACTTTTTTCCCCCCCGATCGGGATAGAAGATAATGACCGTTTTCAAGAACACGTCCGATACGGGTATACATATGTCCGCCATTTTTTTTCGGAAGAGTTTCAATTTGTTTAATGACTTTTCCAGTGCGGTCCAATGTTGTCAGACAGCCTGACGAGCATTCGTTTACGAACGTGTTCCCGTTGTCGATTCGCTGAACAGCGTGAACTTCGGAATCGCAGCGGTATTCGAAAACAGTTTTTCCGAACGCGTCAACTTCCCGTATTCCTTGACCGGTTGTATAAAGAAGATGACCGTTCGGCAGGGCCTGTATGTCATTGGGCCAATGAACCCGGTCTGTTCGGCTGATTGTTCCGTCCTTTTCGACGATTCGAACGAGATCCGCGGAGAAATCGCAAATGGCCAGCTTTTTCCCCTTCATATAAGATTCCTGTCCCGAAACAGTCGAAGCCGTTAGCGCGGACATGAAAAAAAGAGTTGGAATGATAAATTTTGACCATAAATGAAACATTAAAAACTCCTAATCGGCGGTATTACCGGTAAACGCGGACCCCTTTTTTATTGATTCAAGACAAAACATCAAAAAAGAAATTTGCTGTTTTATACGAGAATTCGTTTCATAACTCCTTTTTCGATTTTTTGAACTCGTATTTTGTAAGCTCAAAAATACTAAAAACAAGTTATAAAACTGCTTCGACTGATATTTTAAGTAATTTCGCAATTTTCCATTTGTTGAATTCATGATCGGCAGGGGACAGAACACCAACTGAATATTTATACAGCTTTTATTTTAAATTTTCCGTTATCTCCGCCGATTGACTTCGTGATTCGGCTGTTCTTTTGACATTATAACGGAAAATTCATGATGGAATCAGTATAAATGTTAAAGAAGTTGAATCGACTTTATCATCTTTTATTTTGGATGTCGGTAAATTATTTGAACAACTGTTTTAGGACAGGTATTTACAATTCCGGGATCGGCCATTGTATTTCGAACGGATAAACTTTTCCGCGGGCGGCTCTTGCGGCAATTTCTCCGGCGGCTTCCCCCATTGCGACGGCGCTTCCCGTCACCCGATAACTGGCATGCGCGATAAAATCGCCGCTGATACATCGTCCGGCCAGAATAAGATTATCGACGTCTTGGGCCATCATGGCCCGCTTGGGAATGCCGAACGGATGAAATTTTCCGTGTTCGATCGTTTTTTCCTTGTTCTTGTGAAAGGAAGGGGCGTGAATGTCAATACCGAAACGGGAGACCGTGACATTGTCGTCGAATCTTCGCCCGGCGGCGACGTCTTCCGCGGTCAGGGTATATCGTCCGTGTATTCGCCGTCCGCTTCGAATGCCGATCTGTTCCGCGGTTGCCGCGACCCGCATTCCCTCCCAAACTCCCCCCAGTTTATTGAGGGCCTGAACGATTTTTATGATTTCGGATCTTGAATGGACCGTTGCTCTTGTCAGCGCGTCGGCATCGTCGGCGTGAACGTTGTATTCATGGTTGACCATAATCATCAGAAGATTTTCATGCACTTGAAACAGCGTTGGGTTATAATAGGAAGGTTCGAGTCCGGCCCGATGAATTTCCGAAAGAAAAGCGCGGAACGAGTCGGTATGACCGCCGGGGCCCCACATAACCGGAATATTGGAGATGTATTTGGTCATTTTTGTGTAATCGCGGACAACCGCCAGCGCGTTCATCGTCAGCGGTTGTTCCGATCCGTCGCCTTCCCGGCCGATTTCGTATCCGCAACCGGCCAGCGCTCCAATATCACCGTCTCCGGTCGCGTCAATAATAACAGGAGCCTGCCAGGCTTCCCGGCCCGATTTCGATTCTGTTATTACCGTGTCAATGATCCGGCCTGTTTTATGAACCGCCGCGGCCAGTGTATGAAGTCGGTAAGAGACGTTTGCTTCCGCGCACATCTCCTCCAGTAAAAATTTCATGTATTCCGGTTCATAAACGAAATCGCGGTCGTATTGGTCCCGTTTCGCGCCCAATTTATTAAGCCGGTCAATGATCTCGTTACCCAGCTTCGATTTATTCATGTCGAAAATAAACGTTAAAAGACCGTTGGTCCAAACGCCGCCGAGCGACCCATGCGCCTCCAATAATTGGACTTTTGCTCCGGATCGGGCCGCCTTGATCGCGGCGCAAACACCGGCGGGACCCGCACCGCAGACAATAACATCCGCGTCGGAACGACGAAGGGGAATCGATCGGGCCGCTTCCTGAAACATGTCCGTCGCCGGTTGATCTTCGGGATTCTTTCTGATTACGTCCGCGTTTTTGGAAACGGAGGCCGCCGTTTGAGAAGCGGAGGCCGGATCTTGCGAGGCCAGAATCGCCGCTGCTCCGGCCAGTCCTGTCTGAAAAAATTTCCGGCGGTCCAGTTCGTTACTCTTCATCTTTGGTCACCTTGTTCGTTTCTATTGTTTACGACAAATATTTGTTGACAGTGCCGACTGTTATTGACAGTGCCGACTATTATTAACAGTGCCGACGGGCTCCGATTGTCAGTTGATCGCGGGAAGTTCAAATCCTTTTCGCTGCTTGTAACTGACGAAAGATTGGGCCAATTCGTCGCCGATGATTTTTTCGTTGATCGGGTCCCATTGGACAGGACGGTCAATTCGGCTGGAAATACCGCAAAGATGGCAAACATTCATCGCCAAAACATGAGAAGGAACATCGGAGATCGGAGTACCTCCTTCGAGGCAGCATCGAAGGAAATTCTGCCAATGCGATTCGACTGGTTTTCCTTTATACATTCCAATATAATCTTCCGGTTTGAACTGCTCCTTGATTCCCTGTTCGATCAGCTTGCCTTTGATCCGGCCGCAGTTGACATGAATCCGGCCTTTCTCTCCTTCAAAAAGAACACCGTCGCCGTCAGGACCTTCGCTGGTGACAAGCAGTTCCGTTCCGTCATCAAAGAGACATTTGACATTGAATTTGACTGCGGTATTATAAACGTTGTCAACGGTCGGTTTTCCATTTTTATAAGGAACGAGAAATTCGGAGCCGGACGCATCGACGGAAACAGGTCCGGATCCGATCGTTTGTCGATTGAGGGCCCAAAGTGCGGCGTCGATATAATGAGCGCCCCAATCGGTGAATTTACCGCCGGCGAAATCATGCCACCAGCGGAAAGTCAGCAGTCCGTTACTTTGATCGGGCAGATTCAGACCGCCCCATTTTTTACCGGGGCCTGCGCTTGAGGCGATATAATCGCGCATCGGGGCCTGTCCGACGAACATGTTCCAGTCGAGTTTTCCGGGAAGCGGATATTTCTGAAGAACAGGACTTTTGCGCCCTTCGTTCAAGGTGCAGGTCACTCGTCGGATCTTGCCGAGATGACCGTTGCGAACGATCAGCGCGGCCAGTAAAAACTCGTTCGTCTGCGTTCGGCGCTGTGTTCCGACCTGAAAGACTTTCCCGTATTTTTCGACCGCTTTTCGAATCAGAACGTTTTCTTCAAGAGTAAGTGTAAGCGGTTTTTGGCAGTAAACATGTTTGCCCGCTTGCAGAGCCTCAATCGCAATTTTGACATGCCAGTGATCCGGGGTCGCAATGCAGACGGCGTCAATATCTTTTCGGTCAAGGACCCGGCGATAATCCTTGTAAAAGTCCGGAACGAGGACATTATTTCCTTTTTTCGGGCCAAGTGACTTGTTCGTCAGAATTCTTCCGACGCAATAATTTTCATCCAAATCGCTCAAAGCGACAATGTCGAACAAAGAATTAAACGCGGCTGCGTTTCCCGATCCTTGTGAACCAACGCCAATACAGCCCATTTTTAAACGGGGCTTGTCATCCGCTTTTACAGTAGTCGAATACCAGGGAATGACTCCGCATACGGAAAGGACGGAGGCCGTCTTAAGAAAATCGCGTCGATTTGTTCGGGACATAAAAAGACTCCTTTGTTTTATATAATGCTTCAGAAATTTGAATGTCCGCGCGCCGCGGTTTGGATTCAAGAGCAGTTTAAACAAAAATAATCCAAAATGAACATTGGCGCGAAAACAATTTAGGACAGTTTCTTGACTTGATGTCTGTTTTATTTTGGTCTGTTCGTTCATTTTTTTATTAAACAAAAAAAAGAATTCAGATCAAAACACAACATACATATTCTTGCCGCCTTTATTATAATAAATCATGAAAGTGTTTTCAAGAAGCGGAATGATTTTTGCTTGATTTTTCTTGAATAACCTGTCTGCTTTTAA
>CAZZEF010000072.1:0-19054 GCA_964652875.1 uncultured Planctomycetaceae bacterium | reverse complement strand
GTCGTCCTGGACCGGATCGATCGGAGTGATCGTTTCGTTGTATAACGCGGCGGAGCTGGCGAAAAAGATTGGGTTTGAATCGACTCCGATCACCAGCGGAGCCATGAAGGGAATGGGGAATACGTTCAAACCAATGAGTGAAGAAGAAAAAGTGATTTGGAAAAATCTGGTCGATAAAAGTTACGGTCAGTTTTTGGAAGTCGTCCGCGAAGGACGTCCCTGTTTCCGGGAAGGTGACGGTCCGAAAAAATTGGAAAAAATTGCGGACGGCCGGGTTTATTGCGCCGCGGATGCCAAGGATCTGAAACTGATCGACAAGATCGGTTTTTTGGATGACGCTGTTGACGCCGCCCTTAAAAAGGCAGGAAAAACAAAAGAAAACTGTTGTGTCGTCAAATACAAAGCGCAGGAATCGATCTTTGAAAAATTGGCCATAGCCCGTTTCGATGGTAAAAAATCGGCGATGAAAAACGCGGCCGCTCTTTTAACACCGACTCCTTATTATATCGCCCCGAATACTTTGCCGGTCGAATTTTAGTTTTGACGAACCGGACTTCTGCGGCCGCGCCGGATGACTTTTCGTTGCGGCTGCAGGGAGTGCCCAAGTCTTAACGAAAATTCAGTTTTTGTTATACTGCTTTTATTTTTAATTTTCCGTCATTTCCGCCGATTGACTGCGTGAATCGCCTGTTCTTTTGACGTTATAACGGAAAATTCATGATGGAATCGGTATAGTTTGGAGAATCGGCCGATCCGATCATAAACAAAAGACAGCCGTTTTTTTCGGCGTCTCCGATTTTGGATTTTCCCGTTTTCCCCGTTGCCGTTGTTTCGAACGGATGAATTTCAATTCAACCTTTAACACTGTAATGATAAAATGATTTTGCAATTATTAAAAGAACGTTTCCGAAACGCGCTTTCGTTTGTCGAATGCCCGGAGGAATATTTGGATCTTATTCGGACAAGTCAGGACGCGCGATTTGGCGATTATCAGGCTAACTTTGCGATGCCGCTTGGAAAAAAACTTGGTATGAATCCGCGGGAAGTAGCGCAGAAAGTCATTGAAAATCTTCAATGGAATGACTTTCTTGAAACGCCGGAGATCGCGGGGCCGGGCTTTATTAATTTGCGTCTTCGCAGCGATTGGCTTTCGAAACGGATCGAAGAGAATGTCGTAAATCCGGAGCCGGCTCGTCTTCCGGTTCAGGAGGAACGGCCCTGCATTATTGACTTTTCCTCTCCTAACGTTGCCAAGCCTCTTCATGTCGGACATATTCGTTCGACCGTGATCGGGAACGCGTTGCGCAATATTCTTCAGTGGCGGGGCCGCCGCGTTATTGCCGACAATCATCTCGGAGACTGGGGAACACAGTTTGGAATGATCATTTACGGATTCCGTAATTTTCTTGATGCGGAAAACTGGAAAAAACAGCCCATTCAAGAGCTTGGTCGTTTGTATCGACTGGTTCGACAGCTAAGCGATTTTCGCGCGGCGCAGGCGGGAACAGAACCGCTGCGGCGTAAATACGAACAAATGAACGCCGATCTCGTCTCGCTCAAGAACGAAGCAGAAAAAGCGGAAAAACTCAACGCGTCTGCTCCGACACCGGAGACCAAAAAAGATCTTAAAAAAAAGAATAAAGCAATTCAGGATCAGTTGAAACAGATTGATCTTCGAAAAGAGGAAATTGAGTCTCTTGAGAAAAAAATAGCGAATGTTGAAAACGATCCTTATTTGAGCGATCTTGCGCGTAAACATTCGGGAATTGATCGGGCCGTTTTGCAGGAAACATCCAAGTTGCATCATGGGGATCAGGAAAACCTTGAACTTTGGAAATCGTTCATGCCTGTCTGTCTGGCCGACATTGAAAAGATCTATTCGCGGCTTGGAATTAAATTCGATGTTGAACGGGGGGAAAGTTTTTACAACTGTATGCTGCCCGGAATAGTTGAAGATCTCAAGCAAAAAGGACTGGCGAAAATAAGCAACGGAGCTGTTTGCGTCTTTCTTGAAAACAGCGGTGTTCCAATGCTGATCCAAAAATCGGACGGCGCTTTTCTTTACGCAACGACCGATTTGGCAACGATCAAATACCGGATGGAGCATGAAAATCCGTCGGCCATTCTTTATGTCGTTGATTCCCGACAGGCACTTCATTTCGAAAATCTTTTTGAAGCCGAACGAATGCTCGGTTTGAACAATGTTGAATTGCGTCATATTAAATTCGGAACGATTCTCGGGGAAGATGGTACTCCTTTTAAAACAAGATCCGGTGACACGGTCGGTTTGGAATCTCTTCTGGATGAGGCCGAAAGCCGCGCCCTGACGATCATTACCGAAAAAGATGATTCACGGAAAGACGGTCCGGTTCTTTCGGTTGAAGAAAGAATTGCCGCCTCTAAAAAAATCGGGATCGGCGCTCTTGTTTACGCCGATCTCAGTCAGAACAGGGAAAGCGATTATGTTTTCAGTTATGACAAAATGCTGGCCATGAACGGAAACACTGCCGTTTACATGCAATATGCTTACGCGAGAATACGCTCAATTTTCAGCAGGGCTGGCCTTGATCTCGATGAATTTATTATTGAACAAAGTAAATTGTCCGATCGTCCGGTTCTTTTAAATGATCCCCAGGAAAGAGCGCTGGCGCTTGAATTGATCAAATTTGCCGACGCGCTTGATTTGGTCATCAGCGATTATCGACCGAATCAGCTCACTTCTTATTTGTATGATTTGGCAAATAAATACACCGCGTTTAATGACAACTGCCGCGTTCTTACTGATGATCCGGAAATTCGTCAAAGCCGACTGCAGCTCTGCGCGCTAACCGCGGTTACGATTAAAACCGGACTTGATCTGCTCGGCATAAAAACAGTTGAACGAATGTAATTCCGTTTATCTGACAATAGGGGGAAATCGAATGCCCTTTCTTTTGTTATTTACTGTTTCAGGCAAATAATGATCGTCGAAAATCAGATCGAACGCTTGAAAGATCTTCGGCATTGAATAACAGCGGTGCCGCAGATCTTTTTGTTATTAAGTATTTTATTTCATTCCTGTTTAAAAATATTTTTAGACCAAGATCTGTTTTTATGTTCCGGTACTTTTCTGAAAAATATTTCAAATATATTTTAACCTCTTTATTGAAAAAAGAATTCGGCAGGTTATACTCATAGTATTCTCATTGTTTTTGCGATGGTCAATTTTTATTGATACTCATTTTTAATCAGCGAATTGCGGCGGACGGAACATTTTCCCAAGTCATTCGCGCCTTTTAATGTTCGGGGAATTTTATAAGCAATATCAGTTTCGAGGCTTGATCAGTATATGCCGCAGACTTTATCGATACAGGATGCCGAAAACCGGAAAATGTTTTCGTAATATCTTTGGATTGTCTTTGTAAACCATATGGAGTCCTGACACTGAATCAGACAAGTCAAATTGGATCCAATATAATTGGAAGGTCACTGAAACGAAAGATAATTTTATTAAAGCAGACAGTTTATTCTTAAAAAAGGAAAGCAGACGGAATAATGAAAAATTATTTTAAACGGCAGGAAGACAATTTTTTTCGTATTGTTTCCCCATCGTCTTCGGGTGTCGAACGATCTATTGACGGCGAAACAAAAAAACGAAATTGGAAACGGGTTATCGTTTTATTGGTGTTTATGACGTTGATTTTTTCCAGCGGTTCTCTTTGGGCGAAAACGCCCAAAGTATTTTATTTAAAACCGGGAAAAACAGTATTTCAAGTCAGAGACGAGATCAGATCCTGGCGGAAGCAGTCTGCGGAAAACGCAAAAAGTTCAGTTAATGTCGAAATTAAGCTGGGGACATATTTCTTTAACGCCCCGGTTGATCTTGGACCGGAAGACAGCAATGTTACCTGGCAGGGAGAAGACGGCGTTGTTTTTACAAGAGGGAAAAAAATTGGCGGATGGATCCTTAATGATCGCGGATGGTTTGAAACAGTAATTCCGGAAGTTGCCCGGGGCGATTGGCATTTTGAACAGCTTTTCGTCAATGGCCGACGCGCTGTTCCCGCCCGGTCTCCCAATGAATTTTATTATTATATTGAAGATCAAGTGGACGCGATCAAGGATCAAAAAACAGGGAAATTTGTGTTTGCCGGGTCCAGGGCATTTGTTCCGCGCGAATCGGAAATATCTCTTTTTGAAAAGATCACTGAAAATATCAGTCCGAACAAGCTGGAAGATGTTCAGATCAAATTTTATCATTCCTGGGCCAGTTCTTTGCACCGGCTTCAAAGTTATGATTCGAAAAACAAAACGGTTCTTTTAACCGGAGATGCCCGTTGGAATTTGACTTATTGGGGCCGGGGGGGACTTCGTTATCAGATCTTTGGAACGCGGGAAGCGCTTGATCAGCCCGGCGAGTTCTTGCTTGAAAGAAACGGCAAATTAACTTATATTCCGCAAAAGGGCGAGACGCTTCAAAATACATCGTTCATTGCTCCGGATGGACCGTTTGCTTTCGAAGATTCCGGTTTCTTCCGGATCTCCGGCGACTTGGAAAAAATAGGTGCTGATCCTTCCGCGAAAAATTATGTCAATAATATCGCGTTTAAAAAGATCATTTTTCTGGTCGACCCATTCGATCTTCCCGACGAAGGACTTTCGACCGGGCAAGCAGCGACCAGAACACCGAATTCCCTTTTGATCGAAGGAGCGCGAAACATTCTGATCAGCGATTGCGAATTCCGTCATTTGGGCGGTTACGCGATTTGGTTTCATCGGGCTTGTCAGGGCGGTCTTGTTGCTCGTTGTCTGATTCAGGATGTCGGAGCCGGCGGAATAAAAATCGGATCGGCGGATCATTCTTCGTCTTCAGGTGCGGCCGATGACGTCATGACGACCAAAGGGGTTACGGTTCGCAATACTCTTGTCCGCGGTTACGGACAAATCGAAGCAAGCGCCATCGGTATTTGGATCGGCGCGTCCGCGGACAACAATCTTGTTCATAACGAGGTCGCGGACGGTTTTTATACCGGAATTTCTGTTGGTTGGGTTTGGGGGTATCGGCCCAGCAAAGCGGTGAACAACAAGATCGATTTCAACAGGGTTCACCGGATCGGCAAAGGCGTCCTGTCGGATACGGGCGCATTTTATTCGCTGGGAATTTCGCCCGGAACGGCGGTCCGAAACAATGTCATGTATGATGTGCGCGGATACAACCGTTACGGACACGGAGCGGCCGGACTTTATACCGATGAAGGATCGTCGAATATTCTTTTCGAAAACAATCTTATTTACGATCTTGATACCGCGGCGGTTCATCAGCATTACGGTGAGAACAATACGTTTCGGAACAATATTTTCGCTTTTTCAAAAGAGGCGCAATTGCGTCGGTCTCGTGACGAAGATCATCGTTCATTTTCCTTCGAAAATAATATTATCGTTTGGGATCGTGATGAACTTCTCGGAAGAAGCTGGAATCGTCCGAGTGCTTATGTCATGAAGAATAACCTTTATTGGTTCTGCGGAGAACCGCAAACAGAAGATCAAAAAAATAAAAAGTATTTTGCGGGCAAAACTCTTGCTGAATGGCAGCGGCTCGGCCTTGATCAGGGGAGCGTTATTGCCGATCCCGAATTCGCTGACATGACCGCGCGGGATTTTCATTTTAAAAATGACAAAATGAACAAAGCGGTCCAGTCCATCGGTTTCAAACCGTTCGATTTTACCAAAGCGGGAATTGAAGACGAAGTGAAAAAGATCTGGGGATCCAAATACACAGATTATGAAATGTCCGAAATTATCGATGCTCCTGATCCGCCGGAACCGCGTCCGATTGTTTATAAGGACAGTTTCGATACGCCGAGGCAGTCGCCCATTTTGCGTATCAATCTTCGAACTCATACACCGGTGCAACAATGGAAGCTGAAAGTAACCGGTATAACCGAACCCGGCGGCAAGGAGACGAACGCCGTTTGCGATGCGAACGATCTTGCCTGTCAGAACAGTGCCTGGAATGAGCTTCAGTGGTTCGGATTCTGCGCAAACGGTCAAACGGACGCGCAAATAGATCTCGATAATATTCATGTTCGCGGAACCAAAAAGAACGGTGAACCGTTCTCAATGGAAGAAGGCTTTGTCAAGCCGCGAACCATTCAAGGAATCAACGCCGTTATGACACCTAAAAATGATGAGATCGCCTGGAAAATTCTGGGAGAAAAAGACAATCGTTTTTTACGTATTCATGACAGCGATCAATTCAAACCGGCTTATAATCCGCATTTTTTCTATCGGTTCAAAGATCTTGTCGGTCCGGTCACCATTTCGTTTGATATGCGGATCTCCGAGGATACTAATATATACGCGGAAGCACGTGAATATGCTTCCGTCGGTAAATACAAAAGCGGTCCGAGTCTTTCCGTCAGCAATCGAAAAATTTCCGCAGGCGGTCAGGAACTGGGGACACTTGTTCCGGCTCAATGGTATCATTTCGAACTGGCTTTCGAGAATGGACAAGGAATTGAGCCCGCCTGGCAAATCGTTAAAAATGAGGAAAACGATCCTTTCCTGCGGATCAGCGATCATCCGGAATTCAAACCGTCTTTTGAACCGCATTTCAGTTATTCAATGGCCTATCTGCAGGGAACCGTTCACTTTGGTTTTAAATGCCGCTTTGCCAAGGATCAGCATTTTATCGTCGAAGGAAGAAATAATGAGAACCCGTACCGGATCGGTCCCCGACTTGATTTCACTAACGAAAAATTGACTGTTTCTCAAAAAATGGCGGCGGTTTTCAAGACGAATCAATGGTATAGCGTTGAAGGAAAATTCGACCTTGGTCCCGGGACGTCGAAAGAATACACGCTTTCGTTTTTTGAGTGCGACAGCCGTCGGCAGCCGGTCAAAGAAATTTTCAAAGATCAAAAATTCAAATTCGTTCATAACGGGTTCGACAGACTCAATGCGTTTGTCGTTATCGGAGCCGGTGTCAAAAAAACGACCGTCGATATGGACGATATTTACCTTTATTTGGAAAAGTAAAATTTTTATGCGGACCTCAATTTAAATTTTCCTTGAGTCCCGCCGGTTGACTTTGAAATCGGCGGTTCTTTTGAAATAGAACGGAAAATTTATATAGAGGCAGTTCTAACAGAGAGTTAATCAATTATACAGAATTCGTATTCCGCTTCGCCGTCAAAAGATCGCCCGATTTTAATTCGCCGTCAAAAGATCGCCCGATTTTAAAGAGTGTCCGGAGACGGCATGAAGATCTTTTTGCTTGCAGTAAAAAATTTAAAGGAGTTTTTTATGGCTAAAAATACACTTGTTCAAATCGAAAAAGACTGGTATTCGACGATAGAAATTCTAAAAGCACTCAGTCATCCGGTTCGTCTTTATATTGTTAATGAACTACTGGAGGGAGACGAATGTTCCGTCGGTTATTTTGTTTCGAATCTTCGGATTGATTTTTCAAATGTTTCCAAACATTTGGCTATTCTTCGCTCGGCGGGAATAGTCGAAACGACGCGGGAAAGTCAATGGATCTATTACCGGATCACCGATCCGCGCATCAGAGAATTTATTTTGGGTTTAAAGAGTTTTAATTTTGAAGGTTGAAGGTTTTTTTGATGCTCGTTAAATTGAAAACGTTTTCTCTTCTCGGGATAGAAGCGGTTCCCGTCGAAGTGGAGGTCGATATTGCGGGATCGGGCAAGCAGAAGATCACTATCGTCGGACTTCCGGAGGCGACCGTTCGGGAAAGCGCTCATCGGGTGACCTGCGCGATAACAAATTCCGGTTTCAGTTATTCACTTCATCCGATGGTGATCAATTTGGCGCCAGCCGATCTTCCGAAGCAGGCGACTTCATTTGATCTTCCGATATCACTTGGCATGATTATACGTTCGAAGCCGTATTTGCGAGAGCTTCTTTCTTCATACGCGATAGTTGGCGAGCTGGCTCTGGACGGATCGACGCGTCCCTGCAAAGGAACAATAGCGATGGCTTTGGCCGCCGCCAAAGAGCCCGGCATTAAAGGCGTTCTTGTTCCGGAAGAAAACGCGTCGGAAGCGTCTGTTGTTGACGGAGTCGATATTATTCCGATCTCGTCGCTGGCTCAGGCGGTCGCTTTTCTTAACGGTGATCTTGAGATCGAGCCGATGCCCTCTCTTGGAATGTCGGAGTTTTCCAAACTGACGGAATACGACATTGATTATTCCGATGTTCGCGGTCAGGAGCTTGCCAAAAGAGCGGTTACAATTGCGGCGGCGGGGGGACATAATTTATTGATGATCGGGCCTCCGGGAACGGGTAAAACAATGCTGGCCAAGCGGTTTCCAACGGTACTTCCGCCGCTGACGCTGGATGAAGCCTTGGAGACAACGCAAATTTACAGCGCGCTGGGACGCATGGATAAAAACATTCCGCTGATCGCCGTTCGTCCGTTTCGCGAACCGCATCATACCATTAGTGAAGCGGGACTTGTCGGCGGTGGATCGCCTCCATCTCCCGGCGAGATCAGTATGGCTCATAACGGTGTTCTTTTCCTTGATGAACTGCCTGAATTCAATCGTCGAACGCTTGAAGTCCTGCGTCAGCCGCTTGAGGACGGAAAAGTAACGATTTCCCGGGCTTCTCAATCCAGTACTTTTCCTGCTGATTTTATTTTAATTGCCGCTTTGAATCCCTGTCCCTGCGGGTATCGGGGCGACTCCAAGAGAACTTGCCGATGTTCTCCGGTTCAAATTGAAAAATATATGTCGAGAATGAGCGGCCCTCTTTTGGATCGAATTGATATTCATTTGGAAGTACCGCCGATCGAATACAGCGAACTTGCGTCCAAAGCGCCCGGAACGTCCAGTGAGACGATTCGGGAACAGGTCCTCGCCGCTCGAAAAATTCAAGAGAAACGTTTTAAAAACTGCCGGGCCCGATACAACGCGGAAATGTCGCATCGGCAGATCCAAAACTGGTGTCGTGTCGATCATGAAGGAGACATTATTCTTGAAAGAGCAATGCAGGAATTTGGACTTTCCGCGCGGGCTCATGATAAAATTTTAAAAATTGCCCGAACAATCGCTGATCTTGATGATTCTCCCGAGATCCAAACAAGTCATCTTTATGAAGCGGTTAATTACCGAACTCTTGACCGAAAACTTTGGCGCGAAAATTAATGGCGGACTGTTCTGAAATTATACCGGTTTCAAGATGAATTTTCCATTACAGCGTCAAAAGAACAGCCGATTTACGCAGTCAATTGGCGGATAAGACGAAAAATTTAAAATAAAAGCAGTATAAAACGTTTGTTTTCGAATATTGGACCGAACATTAGGAAGGTATGCCGAATCGATTATATTTTCCGATCCGGCATTAAAAGATCGGTCGGTTGAAGGAGTCAATTGACGAAACGGACGGGAAATTTAAAAAAGAGAGATTATAAAAGGTTTTGAATTCGAACGTTTTACGAGGTGAACGGACAAGGACCTGAAATGTGTTGTAAATAATAAAACATAAAAGGAGTTGTCTCAAGGAATCGTAAAAGATCATTTCGACTGCAAAATAATTCTTTAATACCGGTTCAGTTATAGGTTTTTTGTGCCAATGTCAAAAGAACATCCGGTTCAGGAAATCGCTTATTGGAAATCGCGGAAAATTTAAGATACAGGGAGTAAAAATCGCCTTTTTTCCTATAAAAATTGTTTCTTTTTAAAATCCGTATTGTCAAAACCCCAAAACTTCTTTATATTATATTGTGAAATATAAGGGAATATACATAATATTCTTTATATTTAATTAATAAATATCTTGGCTTATTTCTCGAACAGATCAAAATGTTTCAAATAATTTGATAGGCCGGACGTTTACGAATGCCGTCATAAAGATCGAAGCAGTCGATTTTTAAAGTAAGTGTTTAATAAAACGAACGGAAAGAAAAAATGGAGCAGGGAGATCATCGGCGAATTGACGGATTTGAGAAAGACGAAATATTCCTAACCCTTTTACGAACACGGGAAACAGGATGAAACGACGCGTTGTAGTTACAGGATTCGGTTTGGTCACCTCGTTGGGCAACGATACGGAAAAAGTATGGGAAATGCTTTGCGAAGGCAAGAGCGGGATCACATTGCTTCCGGACGAATATAATGTATTTAAATCGCATATAGCGGGCTGGTGTCCGAATTTTACGACGGACGGTTATATTGATCCGAAAGAGTCCCGGCGCATGGATCGTTTTGCGCAAATGTCGCTTGTTGCGTCTGTGAATGCGGTTAAACATTCAGGGATTGATTTTGGCAAAGAAGAGACGGAACGCTGCGCGGTCATAATCGGCTGCGGAGTCGGCGGGTTGGGAGAAATCGAATCCCAACAGGATCGTCTTCGAATGCTTGGACCGACCAAAGTCATGCCGTTGACGATTCCTAAAATCATGCTCAACGCGGCCAGCAGTCATGTATCAATGTTTTTCGGTATTCATGGTCCGAGTTACGGAATCGCGACCGCATGCGCCAGCGCCAATAATGCGATAGCGGAAACTTATAAACTTATTCGTGATGGAGAGATTGACGCGGCGATAACCGGCGGAACGGAATCGGCGGTTTGTCAGTTGGGTATAGCCGGATTCAATTCAATGCATGCATTGTCCCAGCGCAACGATAATCCTCAAGCGGCCAGTCGTCCGTTTGATAAAGACCGGGACGGTTTTGTAATTGCCGAAGGGGCCGGCAGTTTGGTTTTCGAAGATCTGGAACATGCCCGTAAGCGCGGCGCTGAAATATACGGCGAAGTGCTTGGATATGGAATGACTTCGGACGCGTCTCATATTACCCAGCCAGATCCCGAAGGTTTTTACGCGGGAAGAGCGATCACCGCTATTATGAAAAATGCCGGTTTGGCTCCGGAACAGATCGATTATATCAACGCGCACGGAACCAGTACCAAGCTGGGCGATATTGCGGAGACCGCGGCTATTAAAAGCGCATTGGGGGAATACGCTTACAAGATCCCTGTTTCAAGCACCAAGAGTGAACTCGGGCATCTTTTGGGCGGAAGTGGCGGCGTCGAGCTGATCTTTTCGCTTTTGAGTATTCGTGACGGAGTTATTCCGCCGACGATCAATTTGGAAGAGTCGGATCCTCTTTGCGATCTTGATTATACTCCGCTGACAGCGCGCGAAAAGAAAGTGAATACTGTTATTTCCAACAGTTTCGGTTTCGGCGGTCATAATACCTGTGTTGCCGTTGGACGGTTTAACGATTGATTTTTACTCAAATAAATTTGCGGCCTGTTTTGAAAAATTTGAATGGCGTTTTGGATCGTTTATCGATCGCTTTTAAGTTGATTTCAGGAACAGGCTCAAGTCTGATTCAAGGGATTGGATCAAAACGCTCTGTTTTATAGGCTGTTTGACGTTAAGAAACAGAAATGCCGGAAGCGGATCAGACGGGCTTGTCCTGTTGTGAACGGATAAAGGAGTGTCCAATGAAGAAAATCTCATTAATACTGATTTTTCTTTTGACATTGAATTTTATTGCGGCGCGGAGTTATGCGCAAAGTTCGCCGGAGGGATTTACCGGTCCTAAAATAGTTAAATATACCAAAGAGGTAAACACGCTTCCGCAGGATTCAGGACAATTTTGGATTTCTTACGATCTGGGACCTTATCTGACGGCAGGCGCGAACGTTAAGAATCCTGAACAGACAATAATAAACTGGATCCTTCAGGACACGGGTTATGATTTTTGGCATTCTTCACCGATGGGGGCATTATCTTTTTCCGACGGGAAATTGTATGTTTATCATAACGCGAAAGTACAGCAGTATATATCAAATGTTTTGGACCGATTTTTAGACGACAGTCGGCGTCAAGAGCAGTTTACGATACGTTTGATTCTTTTGAAATCGCCCGACTGGCGAACGGGAGCGGCGGACTGGATCCGTCCTTATCCGGTTAAATCGCCGGACGTTCAAGGCTGGATCCTCTCGCTGGAGAACAGGGATCGTCTTTTGAGCAGTTTATCGCACCGGCTTGATTATATAGATCTTAATGGAGTTCAAAATCGGATCCCCAACGGAGAAAAATTCGGCTGGCTGTATGCGGCGCCGCAGAAGAATTTTACAGCCGACGTTCAAAAGGCGAATAATTCAACTGGTTATGTTTCGAATTCGCTCACAATTGCCGAAGGCTATCGAATAGAGGTTACGCCTCTTCTTTCGACCGATGGAAAACAAATTGAGTTTGCGTTTCGATGTCAAACGACTGTTGTTGAACGAATGCATTCGTTCAATTTAAAAATACCAACTGCCAATGCTCCCCGTCAGCAGCTTCCCGCCGAACTTCCGCAGATCCTTCATGCAGAACGCAAGGAAAAGATCTCATTTCCCAAGGGAAATGTTTTTTTGCTGGATCTTGGAATGCTGCCGATGTCACTCACGGAAGAGCAGCAGCGGCAGACGACCGGTCCGCTGATCGGCTTGTCGCAAATGGTAACGGCGCGGGCTCCTGTTTATTATCAGCTTTTAATGCTGATCGAAAGTGCCGCCGCTGAAAAAACAGAGGGGTCCAATAGTGCGGAAAATACGATTAAAACCCTTCCGTCCGGCAATTGATTTCCTGATGCGGACAGATTAATATTAAATGAAAAACGAGAAAAAAATGACCGAGAACAGTGTTCCGAATTATCCTGTGCCCAGCATTCAGCGACTGCCTATTTATCTTCGTTATCTTAAAGAGATACGGGAAAAAGGAACCGCGTTGATTTCCTGCACCCGAATTGCCGATGAGTTCGGTCAATTGAGTGTTCAGGTTCGAAAAGATCTGGCGATTACCGGTATTGTTGGACGTCCGAAAATCGGTTATCAGGTGAACGATTTGATCAAAGCGATTGAGCATTTTCTCGGTTGGGATCGTCAGACCTCCGCGTTTTTGATCGGACTTGGGAATCTTGGAACCGCCATTTTGCGTTACGAAGGATTTGTTGAACACGGTCTGAATATTGTGGCCGCGTTCGATATTGATCCTGAAAAACAGGGATATTCGTTTCATAACTGCGTTGTTTATCCGCTTCATAAACTTCCCGCGATGGGCAAACGTCATCATATTGACATTGGTATTTTAACGGTTCCCTCTTCTGCGGCGCAGGAAGCAGCAGACATGCTGGTCAAAATCGGTATAAAAGCCATTTGGAATTACACTCCCCGAAAACTTGATCTTCCGAAAGACATAATTTGTGAAGAGGTCAAACTTTCCGCCAGTTTCGCCGTTCTTTCCAACCGGTTGAAAAACAAACGGCTTGGTGAAAACAGTGATCCGTCTCTTTAGGAGTCGATCTTATGCAAAGAAGGCTGTTGCTGATATTGATCGGATTGGTAACGATCGTTGCGATTTATATAAGTTATCGAGAACTGATGACCCGGTTTTTTATAACGCCTTCTTCAGAAATTGCGGGCGCCGATGTCAGTTCCGGAACGAATTTGACGGATCCGTCCGCCGGAGATCCGGTAAAGAGATCTCTTGAGGCCAATAATAACCAGTCCGAGATCAATCAGGGGGGCAATGCCGTCGGCGGATCCGGTCTTATCGGTAAAACACCGTCAAATCAAGCGTCTGTTCACGAAAACGAATCGCCGTCTCAGCCGCCGAACAGATACAAATCTTCTCAGTTAAGTATTCTTGAGCATCTTCCGCTTTTGCCGATTATTTTCCCAAATAAAGATGATTGGCGCGTAAAAAAAGCTCTTTTGGTTTACTCCAAAGACAAAAATGTTTTTGTGATCTTTAAAAAACTGAAGAACACCAATAATGAAAAGATCTTTGAGCTGGAAAACTGCAACATCGTCATTCTTGCGGACGATCCGTCGGAAGAAGAGCGATACCGGCGCGCTATTGTTATTGAAACAACCGGAAAAACATCGCTGACATTTAAAAATAATATCGGCATCAACGGATCTTTTGATTTTTCTTCTTTTGAGGAAGGACAAATTGAAGGTTGGGTTACTATTCGTTGCGCAATGAAAAAAAAGGAAACGGACGACGATCTTGTTATTCGGACCTGGGGACTCTCGTTCAAGTCGAATCAGCTGGTCACCAACGGTGAAGTCGATTTTAAATTCGGCGGTTTCAGCGGTGACGGAAGCGGGCTGGCGGTCAATCTGAACATGCCCAGACAGGGACGTTTTTTCAGTGATTCCGCGTCATTGGAAAATGATTCAGCGCCGCTTCAAAAAATCGCCGAAGAAGGGAACTTGGCCAACGGGATCAGTCTTGAAAGAATTTCGCTGAATACTCTCGGAAAACTTACATTGAAGCTTGATGGCCTTTTCGAACAGAATGGTAAAGAAGATAAAAATTTACCGAAAGCCAAAGACATTGATATTATGTGCCGACACGGAATAAGCATTATTCCGAGCCGCGATGAAACCGGAGGATGGCTTGCCCGTTTTAATGATGATGTTCAGGTTAATCGAAATTATTATGACGCACCCAAGGATACGCTGACCTGTAAAAGTTTGAATGTTCTTCTTGTCGATGAAGAAATTCGTAAAATGGTTAAAGATCCGGTCAATAAAACTTTTGTTGATTCAATGAATCGGCGCAAAAAAAATATTACCGGACGTTTATCGGAACTGTCGCCGCTGCGAATGGAAGCTGATCGATCGGAAAAGGATCCTGTTCGTATTGAATCGCCCGCCAATCTTTTTGAGGCGGAAAGCGATAAATTGACTTACGTGATTCCGGAAAAAAGTTTTATTCTGCGTGTTCTCGGCGGCGGGCGCCGGGTCAGTCTGACGTATGATCAGACAAAAATTCTAGCGGAGGCCGTCCAATATGAACCGGGCCAGAAAAATTCGTTTGGTGTTTTCAACGCGACGAAAAACGGACAGATCACATCGACGTTTGAAACGAAAAAAGGCATTCAGCGATTAAGACTTCAATGGGGCGACGCGCTTCAAATCGCCCGGGATCCGGTTCAGTCAGGCTTTTATCGTGTTGCGATGAAAGGCGGCCTTGTTTTTGACGTCAACGGAATAGGAACGGTCAAGGCAATGGACGGCGATATCTGGCTTTTGGCGGATGACGGTAAAAAAAACGGTCGTCAAACGGCTCAAACATTTGGAAACCGTCCGGCAGATCAAAACGCGGTTTATGAAAATGACCGTTATAACAAAGAAGATTCCGGAGATATGTTCAAGGCGGTTTCGGCCAACAGCGCCGCTTCTGGATCAGGTGCAGGCAACGGATTGGGGGCACTTGGTCAGTGTAAACCGCATAGTGCTGTTTTTCATGGAAAGATACAGATGTCGGCCAATAATGCCGAAGGTCAAATTTATGATGAGTTGGGAATACGTTTTCAAGAGATCGTTTCGACTTCTTCAGAAAACGCATCGGGACAAAACAGTGCCGCTTCCAGTGCGTTTGGTGTGAGTCCGCAAGAAAAAACGGGTTCGCAGCTTAGTTCTCAAACGATTATGGGCGGCAACGGAGAAACCAAAATATTTTTTGAGGCCCGAACGCTCAATCTTTGGATGCTTTCTGACGGCAGGGAAATGAAAGTTCACAAGCTGGCGCTTTCGGATAATGTTTCATTTCAGGAAATGTCGTTGATCAAACCGGACGATACGATGAACATCAGAGGGGCTTATGTTGAGATCATGAATCTTGATTCGCCCGATACGATGATCACGCTTTCCGGAAAGAATTCTTCTTTTGTCGGTAAAGGACTGAATCTTTTTGGGGATTTGATTACATTGAATCGGCGTAAAAATTCATTTAGCGTTAATGGTCCGGGCCGTCTGAATTTTAATATTCAGACGCTTGGCAAACCGCGGCAGGGTAAAATAAACTTGTCGGGTCCGCTGGAAGTTGTCTGGTCGAAGAATCTTGTTTTTGACGGACAAACGCTGGCGTTTTTAGCCAATGATGGAGATGATGTCATTGTTTCGCATGCGTTGCATACGTTGAAATGTCCGGAGGTCCGTTTGACCGCGGCCAAAAAGATCAATCTTTTCGCGTTTAACGACGGCGATAATCTGATGACGAATGAAATTGCTCTTATCGACTGCATTGGCCGGGAGGATCAAAAAGTCCAGGTTTCACTTTATCTTGATTCGCCGATTCAATCGTCCGATGGCTCAATCGTTATGGAACGAGCGCATTTTCAGGGAGAAGTTCAGTCGTTCGTCGTTGATTATTCGACGAAGAATTTTACCGGACGAGGTCCTGGCTGGTTTCGCGGCGTTATGAAAATGCCGGCTGACGGATCTTCGGTTACTGCGGCGCCGACAATAGGTGCCGGGACATCGAATTTCCCCCGAAAGCCTTGGGGACATCTGCATCTTGTTTTTCAGGATTTAATGAAAGGCAATATCGATCAGAAGTTTGTTTCTTTTCAAAAGTCGGTGCAAGCGGCGTATTGTGAAACGGATCAGCAGAAAGCTGAAATCGACGCGGCCCATCCGTCGATGCTTCCGCCAAAATCCCTTTCGCTCAACAGTGATGAACTGCAGCTTGTTTTTGCTTCCGCGGGTGAACGGAACGATCAGCCAAAAGATAATTTCGAACTGATCGCGCTGGGGAGTGTTTTTGTCAATTTTGATACCGTCATTGGTCGAGGCAATTCTCTGACTTACTCAAACGGAAAAAGAAAGATCATTCTGCAAGGATCGGGAAATGATTCGCCTGCTTCTTTATACGAACAGAAAAAAGGGGGATTGAGCAGTGAAATAGGACGGTTTTTAAGAGCGTCTTATAATCTTGATTCTGGTCAGCTTGATGTTGCCGATTTCTCCAATTCAAATTAAAACCACTTCGTTCCCGCTTGAAACTGTTTCTGTTTTCGGTATTTTATACTGCTCCTCTTTTTAATTTTATTGTCATTGGAATCGAAAACAGATCTTAATCGTATTGCAAAATATTGGTCGAAACAGATCAGAATATCGGACGACGGAAAATTTTATACTGCTTTTATTTTAAATTTTCCGTGATCTCCGCCGATCGACTGCGTGAATCGGCTGTTCTAGCGGAAAATTCATTAGGGAATCGGTATAAATCGTCGTCCGAAGATCTGCTTGGGCCATTTGGACCGATTGCGTTTTTTACGGCGATTCGAGCGGTTATTTTCCGACGGGAATAAAACGAAAACCATTGCCGTCTTTTTCAACGTATCCGGCGCCGGGGAACGGAAGGTGAGCGCCAAAAAGAAGCGTACCTGTTTTCGAGATATTGTTCAGACATCGGGAACGGGAGGCTGCTGTTTTGATTTTGTCGCTGTCGTAAATAGTGCAGGCATCGGGATAGGGGAATTCATACTGTCCGATATGCAGTAAATCGCCGATGAAACAGACATCTTCAACGGCGAAAACCGTTTGTCCCGGAGCGTGTCCGGACGCGTCAAAACATTTGACGCCGTTCAAAATGGTGTCGCCGTATTGGAATGTTTTAATTCGGCCCGCGTATGCATGAAAGACCTTGCGGATTGTTGAATTTTTACCCGCGTGTTTTTCCCAGTAAGATTTTTCAAGATCGCAAAGATAAATAACCGCGTTTGGAAAAACCGCCCTGTCATTTTGATCAAGTAGTCCGTAAACATGATCGTCATGTCCGTGTGTAAGAAGAACGGCGGCGATTTCAGTCGGGGCAATTTCGAGTTCGGAAAGTTTTTTCAGGAGCGAGCCATTTCTTTTTTCGCAGCAAGCGTCAATAAGAACCGGTTTCTTTCCGCAGTAAAATAAAAAGGTGTTGTAAGATCCGGGCGCGAATCCTTTGGGAGCCAGACGGCGCAGATCCTTTTGTATTGATTTATCGAACAATGTTTCCGAAAAGGTTGTCGGAACATCCTGAATGGAACAGACTTCGAAATTCAATCCGCTGTAAATTTTTGAAACGCCTTCAATGGCGGTACCTTCCGATTCGATCAAAAGATTGTCGATATAAAAAGCGTTTTCTTTTTCGCCGATCGAAATAAAACCGAGATAATTGAGTCGTTCGAATTTTCCGGTAAAAGTCAGGTTATCGAAAACAAGCGGATCTTTTTCAGGAATGGAGATCTTCAGAGACCAGGAATTGTTTTTTTTAACGCCGGTTTTGCATCGGACATCAAAATGAATCCATTGATTATCCGGAAGATCAGTCAATGTTTTTCCGTTAACGTTTAAATGTCCCTTGCTATCGATCGTGAACTGCGGACCCTGATGATAAGGCGTTTGCCGCCAGTCACGCCATTCATAATTAACAGGAGCGCCCGAATTGAATTTCAAATCAAATGAGTTGTGAATTTTTCCTTCCGGAAAGAGTTTATAATAGACAACATGCGGATCGTGTACCCATTTTTGATTGGCACCGTCTTGAACTTTCAGAGATTGATGTCCGGCACCGGTACTTGTGTCAGCGGAGATCCGGACAACCGCTTTTTCATTTTCCTCAAAAAGGGTGAGTGTTTTCGGCTTATCGCCCGGCTTGTAATTTTCAAAATCGTCCCAATACCTGGTAATGACCGGCGCGGTCATTGCGCATTCCCTTGCCCGAAGGGGAAAACTTTTGGCCAGGGCGATCCAGTCCGGACTGCCGTAAACGCCGATTAACGAAGCGTCAATGGGTTTGAATCCGAGTTTGAAAACGGGCGATTCGGGCTTGAGTCTGAAATCGCGTTTCTCTGGATTGACAAAAAGCGGGTCGGTATTGAGACTGTGTTGATCGTTGCCTTCTTTTTGCCAGTCCGCGAAATTTTTGCGAAAGAAATCAAGTCCGTTCGCGTCTCCGGTCCAGAAGCAGTTGTAATCGGTTTGAAATTTTGAACCTTTGTTCCAATTACCGCCGCAGTAGACGGACGTTCCGTTTTCATAAATAATGTTTTTTGATAGAACCGCGTGCATTCCTTTTTCTGAAGGCATATCGGCGTTGCGCATCAGTTCGCCGTTTTTGGCGAACGCGAAAATATTATTGTCAATGACATTTCCAAACGGATTGGAATGAAAATGAAGATGAAGTCCGCCGTCCTGAGTATCGGAAACAATGTTTTCGTGAACATGAATTTCAGAACTGCCCGCGTCGAAATAGATCCCCCAGCCGCCGTAACCTTCAGTT
>CAZZEF010000071.1:0-19126 GCA_964652875.1 uncultured Planctomycetaceae bacterium | reverse complement strand
AAGAAATTATCCCAAGGTCTAATCGTATAAACTTCTTTTTCTTCTTTATTGGAAGTATTTCGATATTTGAGCTGCATCCAATCGAAGATCTTGATCAATTCATCAGAAAAAGGTTCAATTCCTCTTCCCTTGTATTGAACATAAGTAACATCGAACGGTTTAATACGGTCCAGTCCCCAATCGAGTACATCCTTGCTTCGGATCAGTTTGCCGCCGTCAAGTTCTCCGCCGACCGCATAAACAGGAAGCCAGGCAATGTTTTTTTTGAGTTTGGCCGAGAATTTTTCCGCGGTCCCGCAAACGGGAATGATTCCGGCCCAAAGGTCGGGATGCGCCAGTCCGATATCCCAAGCGGCATCGCCTCCGGCAGAATGTCCTGAAAGAAAAAGACGGTCGGTATCAATAGCGAACCGTTTCAGTGCATCGCGTATTGTATAAAGAACAGCGGCATGCGCTTGCGCGGAATAATCATAAGGTTTACCCGATTGATTCCATTCAGGAGCGATTACGATGTATCCGTGTCTTGCCGCCTGGCCAAAACGTTCGAATACCGGCAGTCCGCCCTCCGATTTTCGTTCAACCCAAGGGCCGCACCACCAGGTTAACTGCGATTTGGCAGCCGTTCTTTCTCCATGAAGAGTAAGAATCGTCGGATAAATTCTGTTCGGATCGTATTCCGGCGGAAGCTGGACATAATACTTAATGCTTTTATCGGGATCAAAGGAAGGTATTGTCAATTCATAAAACAGCGGCGTTTTGGGATTGGATCGTTTGGTACTTTTGGGCGGTTTCATTAAAAGAAGAATTCGGGCAACGCGTTCCGGATTTGACGCTTCTTCCGCCTGGATCTGTTTCCAAAGATTTTCGCGCTGATCAGGCAGGGACTCCAAAAGATATTTTCGCATCAGCTGACGGAGCCGAAACATTGACGCGGCGATTTCCAATCGGTTGTCAACAGCGATATTTCCTCCGAGCCAGCCGGTCAAACCGATCGCCAATCGGGCAGAATCGTCCAGGGACGCGTCCTGTTCGGAAAGTAAAAATTCGGAAAATCTCTCCATTGTATTTAAATTAAGTTGCTTGACGATCTCTTTAATAAGAGGATCAAACAATTTTTTTAAATTTTCATCTTTAAGCGTTTGATGTATTGATGTCAAGCGTTGAATAATATGTTTCTTCTGTTTGTCCTGTTCATCATAAGCGGTCAGCATACGGCGGACCGTTTGAGTCTTTTCCTGCGAAACGCCGTCGCTTTCGAACGTTTTAAGAAGATCCCGGACTTTTTGATGCTGACCTGAATTCTGACGAAGTTCCAGCTCGCCGATAAGCCGTCCTGCCGCCATTTGACGAATCATCTGAAGACCGACTTCCAAACGCTGCGCACTTCCCTTTTTGTCCTGAAAGTCCGCGATGATCTCTTTAAGTTCTTCCGCCGCCTGCTCATAAAGTTCCGCCTGAACAAAAAACTGATAGATCCGAAGCCGGTCGTCCAAAGAATTCAGATTGATATTTTTCCTTATGAGGGTACTCAGCATTTTGCGCGGTATTCCGTGCGGAGAAATTCTCATATCGATATTATAATTGAGTCCCTCCGCCCGAATATAATTCGGGGCGATTTCTGAAATGCCCTGAACTACAGGATTGCCGCCCGCCATTAACGTCCGCCGTCCAAAATCATCGAATGGCGTTGTTGATTTATAGTTGTTCAGCAAAATGATTTGATGGCCGGGATTGCGATCCGGTTTTTGCGGTAATCGAAATATTTCATAAGAAGGAGTTAATTCATCGGGAAGTATGTCTCTGATGCTCCCTTTGGAGACATAAATACGCCGAAGCTGATCATCTATGACAATGATTTTTTCTGACGGGCCCTCTTGATTTGCCTTCGGCATTTTATTGTCAGGCATCTCCGCAACGCTTTTCATTGGATGAATGGCTCCGTTAAAAACACGGCCGTCATTCATAATGATTTGACTCGACGCCGCTCGAACCTGAATCGGTCCAAGTCCGACGATCAATAAAAGAAAAAACGATCCAAAGATTATTGATAATTTATTATTGGTCATTTTAGAAACTTTTGCGCTCCAAAATTAGAATTTTTAATATGCCGATTTCATCCTGAATTTTCCATTTTAATGTCAAAAGAACAGCCGAGTCACGCAGTCAATCGGCGGAGATGACGGAAAATTTAAAATAAAAGCAGTATATAAATTATTGTTTAAATAAAACAACGGTCTTGAGTTTAAATTTTACGTGTTTGGACATAAGGATCTAAAACTTTTATGTCGATTGCGTAAAATCGATCAATCAGTCTTTTTTTTGAATTTTCTGATCCAAACTCTTGAAATTTTTTATCTTTGTTTTTATAATAATAAACAGGGATGATTTTAACGATTACGCCGATTGTATCGATTAAGTCGATTGAATGTCTTTGACAATTACTCAAAATAATCCGGGACGATATTCGTTTTTGTTCGTTCGAAGTTTTTATTCAATTGTTCATCGATTATCCGACATGATCAGCATCCGTTATTTATCTGTTATCCATTGGTTATCCGCTTCCAGTTGGTTTTTGCCGTTTAAATATTTTTAAATTTATTTGCGGCGTTGGTTGAAAACTCAAATAGAAGTTTTTCTGAAATACAATATTATTATACAGAATAGAAAAATTTTTTCACGAATAAAATGAAAACAATTCATTCCTTTTTACTTATTTTTTTGGCTTCAGTCCTTCTTTTTCCGATATTTTCGATGCTTTTATTTCTTGCCGGTTTTTTAGCCGGACATTGGGGTGACTCCGGAGGAGCCACCTTCTTTACCCATTTTGCCGTTACTTGCGTTGTTATTTGGTTTGTATCGGTTGTTGCCCTTGTCGCATGTCTTGCTGCGGAAAAACTTTTCGATTTACATTCGACACACTGAATTCTTTGGGCTGGTCTTATAAGCAGGATATACAAATTTTATAAATTAATTGGATCCGCGGTCATTTAACCGGGTCCATTAATTTCTTCAGATGATTGATTATTCAAACAGGCGATTCTTTACCGTTAAAATAAATAAAGACTATTTATTATATAAATGTATGATTATACAAACACCGCAATAAGTTTGTATGATGTATCGATAATCGGTGTTCAAAACAGCTCCGTTGTTCTTTATTTTAACAATAAAAAATGATTGACAAGTTTGTTTTAAACGATTACAATAAAATTTCAAGAAGAAGATCAACTGTTCCGATAAATAATACAATATTAATAATTAGATAAAATATTTTTAAATACTGTGTTGTTTTTGTAATTGTCTGTTGCTGCTCAATAAAATTTAAAGTAAACAGTATTAAGGACATAAATTGAGTAAAAAAGTCAAATTTTTTTGTACTCGCTGCCGTCGGCTTGTCATGTATCCGGAAAACATGACCGGATCGGTCGTTAATTGTCCTCATTGTAATCAATCATTGATAATTCCTGATATTCAAAGTCCTGAATGGGCCAAAGAATTTTCATCGCAAGACGGTCCGCGTCCTCCGGAGTCCGTTCCGAATACTGTTCTTGAAGATACACTGACCCCGGACATTCTTTCTGAAAAAATTGAGTCCGGCAGTTGGGAAAAAGCCGAACCTGTTTCTGAATTGACGACCGATTCTTTGAATAATGAGTCGGGAATTTTTGTTCCTCCCATCGCTTCTTCCGGGGTCGAAATACAGGCCCCTCCGGTTATTGGCGGCGATTCTTTTGTTCCCGATCCATCGGACATTCCCGTTTCCAAGGGACGTGTTCTTAAAATTTTTGGAATGATCTTCTTTGTTCTGTTTATTATCGCGGCGGGAATTTTGGCTTTTGTTTTTTTGCAAAGCGATTTTGTCAAAAAAAATAATTCTCCGGATCAGCAGAAAGAAACAGCGGTTTCTGAAAAAAAAATAATCCTTGTTGACGGAAGAATAACCAATATCGGCGACCATGAAAAAGAACAGGAAGAAGCCGGAAGTTTCATTTTTATGTTTCCCGAAAAATTTGATAAATCTTCACCGTTAACAACAACCGGACTGACGATCAACAATACTCATCCTGTTGATTATAAAAAGTTTAAGAAAAATATTGAGAGTCGGGGCGGTCTCTTTATGATCTCTGATTCCAGCGGAACCTTTGACGGAAAACTTACTGTTGGAGGTAAATACCGAATTTTAATTGTTTCTTCAAAAGTAATGCAAAAAAAGGGGGAAAATCATACCGCGGAATTCGAGCAAATAGGAAAATATCTTTATAACCCTTCCGATCCTCTTTTACGGGATTATGCCTTTATATGGATCGAAAAAACAATTGACGAGAGTCATAACTTGATCGAACATAATTTTGGCCGAGTCAGCGGAGAAATTCTCGTCCAATAGATCGTTCGGTGTTCTGAATTATCGAACTGTTTGAAAACATTGCGGTTGCGATCTTTATCCCCCCGCTTTTCAAGACTCAATATAATATTAATAAATGTTTTCTTTTCGAAAAATTGCAAAATCGATCTTTACCGGATCTTGTGATTTTGTTAAAGTTATACTTGACCGCCCGCAGATGGTTTGAGGTCAGTTTCACTTGATTTTTATCGTTTGACTTCAAATCGGAATTAGTCGGGAAAGACAATCGGCTTGACAATTTAAACTGCCGGAATTTTTGCTGACAACATTCAAAAGGTTTCTTTTTACCCGTTAACTAAGGAAGCTGACTGTTCTGATGATGCAAGAACAGGAAAAAATGGGATTAGCATAATAAAATTATGGGCCAAACGGTCATTGTTTAATAAATCACCCCTATTATTTTTCGGAACAAAAACCAAGATGCGTTGTAATTATTTTGCTGCTTTATCGATACTGTTCTTTCTTTTTAGTCCAACCGTCAATATTCAGGCGCAGCAGTCGGGGGGATTTGGAGGATATGTATCTCCGGGAACATCGTCGGCGGACCGGAATGTTCAGGAAATGAACGGTCAAAACAGCGGTCATATTCAGGACGCTCGAAATCAAGGCGATCAGGCGGCGCATCCGGGATCTTCTCGGCAGGTTCCTTCGCAAACACTTCCGACGCAACAGCCGATGCGTCTGCCCTCCGGCGATAATCAGGCGGCGGGCGGCGGACAGGCGTTCGGCCCGTCTTCCGGATCGGTTGCCAATCAAAACAGTCAATCGTCCAATCAGCAAGGGGGATACGTTTCGACCGCTGTCCCAAATACTCCGGAAAATGCTCAACATGATCAATTGGAGAACGGCGAAAAAGTTCTTCCGCCTCCGTTTGAACTTCTTTCGGATGAACAAACGAAATTAAATGAATTTCTCAATCGCTGGGAAACGTTCGGAAAAGGAATAAAGCGTCTTTCCTGCGATGTTCATGTTCGTGATTATGATGGCGGTATTTTTCATCAGAATTCAAAAATTCCGATGGCTCATACTTGGGGAGAATTCCGCTTTATCGCTCCCAATAAACTTTCCTATCATATCCGCGGTGAATTTGTTTATATCGCTCCTCCTGCCGGCGGCGATCCGAAACCTGAATGGAAAGCGTCCAGCAACGAAAAAAAAATTGTTTTTGACGGAAAAAATCTTGTTCAATATAATTTTCAAAAAAAAGAGGCTCACTTTTTTCCGATTCCCGAAGAAGAGAGCAATTATGATTTGAGCATGAATAAAATGTTTCCCCTCTTTTTTATTGCCAATGCGCAAAAACTTAAACAGCGTTATTATATGCGAATCGTTACTCCGGCGGAACATTTAAACCGCGATGTCTGGATCGAAGCATTTCCGCGGTACGCTTCCGATCAGCAGCTGTATCGAAGTTTGCTTATTCTTCTGCGATTGAGTGATTTGCAGCCGTATTATCTGCGAAGAATGAGTCAAAATGGCAAAAGCTATTCCGACTTGGAATTTCAGTCATTGAGTATTAATAAAGGGTTATGGAATATCGAGCCGTCCGTTGATCTCGGATGGTCCAAAAAAGTTGAGGATCCGATTTCTTTGACCGGCAAAGAGACAGGGAGCAACGACAATAATAAAAAATAACGATCCGGTTTCGCTGGATTTTTCGCGGTTCTTCCAAAAGATCTTTTGATTTGAAAGATCTTCGAAAAATCCCGGAAATTCTCTTTCCGCTTGCGGTATAAGTTGGGGTTGACGGATGCGGCGCTGTTTTTCGGATCAATATAAACGGGTGATGATGTGAGCTTAATATTAATAGACAAGTTACAGCAATATAAATTTCAACTGGCAGTTGTTCTGTTGATCTTTGAAATATTCGGGATTCAAAAAGATCTTTTGGCACAGGAAGATCCGAATGTCATTTCTTTTTCCATTCCGGTCAATGTTGACACTGCACCAGTTTATGCCGGACCGGGAATTAATTATTATCAAACGTCGACCTTGCCGCGCGGAACTGTTGTCGAAGCTTTTTTAAGAAACGCTGACGGTTGGTGCGCTGTTCGTCCTCCCGAAGGAAGTTACAGCTGGATCAACGCAAAGTTCGTTCAAAAGACTTCCGATAATGTTGGAAAAATTCAATCGAACTCAATGGATAAAGAAGTACCTGTTCGGGTCGGTGGTCCGTCCATTATGAAAAGTTCCGTTATTCAGGTCGGTTTGACCAATGGAAAACTGGTTAAAATTTTAGGAGAGATGTCTTTGCCGGGGGGAACAAACTGGTATAAGATCTCGCCCCCTCCCGGTGAATTCCGCTGGATTCATGAACGATCTCTTCTTCAAGATGAAAATATCGCGAAACTTCCCGCTCAACTGATGCTTGCCCGCCAAAATTTCAGTTCGGTAAACAGTGAAAACAGCTCCGCTTATCCCGATGGAAAAACTCCGGCGGGGAGTGATCCTTTAACTCTTTCAAAAAGTCCAAATTTAAACAGAAGTCCGCTTACAGGTTATCAGTCGTCCGGGTCAGGGAAAGGATCAGTTGCCGTTTCAGATCGGAACGTAATCGAAAATTTTTATCAGGAACTCTCTAAACTTAACAGTGAGTTTATTTCCGCGATCAGTAAAAACGCGCCGGATAATATTTATCAGGATTTGTCTGACCGTTCCGCGTTCCTTTTTCAAAAAGCTTCCGATGATGAACAACGAACCGCGGTAAAACTGCTTTATGACAATATCGAAACGCAACGAAAAATGGGATCTTCCTATTCCGGCGCGGGCGCTATAAGCCAATTCGGCAATAATGCCGGTCTGAACAACTTTGAAAACAATACAAGCGCGTTTAATAATCCTGATAGGGGGAGCAGTGATCTGGATCAGGTAAAATTCCAAATCAATTCAGGTACGAACCGTCAAAATTCCGGATCGAATGGAAATATTGATGATCGCGGCAACCGAATGGAATTTGCTTTTTCAAGTAAAAACACTAATAATTTCGGAAATATTTTTCGACGTTCTTCCGGTAAAGACAACAGCGTTCAAAACAATGCAGGATCCGGGCCGCGTCCGTCTTCTGCGTCTGTCCGTTCGGCCGCGTCCAGACGAAACGCCAATCGTTCTTTTTGGGGAACGGTCGGGCCGAACCTTGTTCCTCCTCCGAATTATGAACCGGTTAATAATTCCGCTGATTCGATTTCGCCGACAACCGGAACACGTGTCTCGCCTCCTGTTCCGGAGTTAAGCGACTCGCTTTTCAGTCAGGTTTCACAAAAATTACATGAGGATCAAAAAAATCATTTGGCTTTAAATTCAAATGGAAAAATCCGACAGGTTGGAGCGGAGATGACCGCCAAAAATCAGAATTCCGATTCGGGAACAAAATGGCGAATTCCCGGAACGAACCGATTCGTTTCAGGAAACGGCTCGGAAATAAAACCGGATACTTCCGCTAAAGTTTCTTTCGGAAACACAAACAGTTCAAATTCAAAATTAGAGCAGAATCAAACAGCAGCCCCTTCGAATGGAAAAGCGTTTGACATGACTTCGAATTTTTCCGGCAGGGTTGGAAATGGTTTTAATAACAGTTCCAATAGCGGTTCGACGGTGTTTTCAAAAACCTCACTCGAAAACAGAATTTCGGTTAACAAACAATATCAGCCGCAAAGAGCGATTTTGAGTGAAACTTCGAATCAAATCGTTGAAGAGGCCATACATAACAATACCTTCGACGCTGTTGGCCGTCTTGGTTATTTCCCCAATCCGCCGGATGGTTGCCCTCCTTATGTCCTTGTCCGGGAAAACAACGGAAAGCAAAATATTATCTGCTATCTTGAAACCGAGTCGGGTAAAAATCTTGATCGGTTTGTCGGTCAAACGATTGGTATTCGAGGTAAAAAAGGAATTATCCGCCGGGGCAATGAAGCCAAACCTTTTTATTCGGCACAGTCGGTCTTTTCAATTAAATAAAAGAAATGATGTTTTCATATCGCGAAAAATATTGTTAAATTTCAGTCCGTTGTAAATTGTCAACGGACTGAAATTTATCGAGGTCGTCCGCTTTAAAAAATCAGATAATGTTCGACAATAAAAGCGGTATAACAAATCAATATTATTGGGAATAACAGGACTGTTATTTGCGTTCAAAACGAACAAAAGCGTTGATCCAGTGGGCGAGTTCCTCTTTATCCAACGGAAAATTGAAATTGAAAGAGGGGGCAATTCGTTCTTGTCTCAATCGGCTTCGGTAAGAAATCGGTTAAGACACGACTGATCGAAGGCATTAGGAAATTCGTTTGTCATATCGGTAACGATTCTGTTGAGCGAAATCTCATGCAGGTCGCTCAACAGACGTCTTCTCCTTTAACGACAATCGCGTTCTGCTCCGATTTCATTTTTTCAGACCTTCAATTTCAGCGGGAACCTTGTCAAGATTGGGGGTCAGATCCATCTCGCGAAGACCAAGTACAAATTCGAGCAGATCACCGGTTATTCCCAAAATTAAAGGATTCGACCAATGATTATTTCGATGTCCGAACGCGTGCCAGGCAATCCGTCCTTGTCCTTCCTGCCGGATCCATGCGACCGGAATCGGCGGGCATTGATAAATTTTACCTGTCATTTTTTTCGTATTCAAAACAAGCAAAACATGCAGATCGTTGGTGAACTGATGCGTTCGGTACCATTCTTCATGAAGGTCAAAAAACGAACCCTCCGATTTGATTGACGGAAGTTCGCCGGGCTTCATGATGAAGACTTCCGAAATCTGCTCTTTTCCGTGTCCAATGAATTGAGCGCCGAGCATGCGCGAATAGATCGCTCCGGGGGCGTCAGGCGCCGCGTCTTTCGGCTGCGGATTGACTGCCGCGGAATGAATTCCAAGAAAGCCTGTTCCGCTTCGAATCGCCTTAAAGAAATTATTCATTCCTTTTTCGGTCATGGGCGCACCGATCTTTCCGCCCGGATGATCCAACTCGCCGCTGGTGTAAAAAACGAACGCCGCATATTGACTCAAATCACCGTCAAAAAAGGAGCCGTCTTTAGTACATACAACTTCATAGCCGAGTTTGGCGGCCATTTTTTTGAGCGCCGTCCCGCAAGTACCCGGTTGTCCGTTATGATCAATTGTAGGCTGATGAATATAACGATAGGTATAATCATAATAAAGTATTTTTTTCGATTGAGGATCTTTTCCCAACACTTCCGATGTAAAAACAGTCAAAAATAACAGCGTCATAAGCAAACAAAAATTTTTCATGATATTTTCCTTTGTGTATAAAATACAATTTCTTTGATAGACACAACAACAGAATATTGCCTTTCGACTTGACGGACAAGGGAATGAGCGGAAGGGGTAATGATTCTCTTTTGTTTCCGTTTCCGTCCCCGTTGGTCACTTCGGTAAGGCAGGAATTCGGTAAGGCAGGAATCCTGTTCTTCCGTATTGATTACCAGGAGTAACCGTTATAAAATTGGGGTTTAATATATTGTTGAACTTCGGGACAATTAACGGCGGTCATATTATTGGCCGACCAGTCAAAGCTTTTTCGTCCGCCGCGGAATCCGGCGTTAGCCAGAATGACCGTTTCGGCCATTGGTCCGGAATATTCGAAATTACAGGTTGGCGCGGGTCCTTTTCCTTTGCAGGCATCAGTCCATTCTTTCCAAAAGCCGGGTGAGGCGGGAATTGATTTCGGCGGCCGATGAAATTCACAGCCGTTGTTCATAAAGATCCAATGTTTATTAAAGGAGGAAAAGAGAATTCCTTTTGAGCCAACAAAGCAGACGGCCCAGGTTTGGGGAAAACTTTCCTTTTCGCTGCGCCAGAATTTTTTGGCTTCGGGATCTTTTCCAGTATCCCAAACGAGTCGACAGGGGGGAAGTCCGCCGCGCTCGGGAAAGAGGAATTCGGCAATCATATTTTTGGGCGTTCTTTCCGGATCGGGTTTTTGGCCGGTAACTTTAACGTGTACGGGATATTTCAAATTAAGAGCCCAATAAGGAATATCCAGAACATGACAGCCCCAGTTGCCCGATTCTCCAGTACCGAAATCCCACCAGAATTTCCAGAAATAAGGAGCGTAATCTCCCAAGGATCCTTTAGCGCGATCCTGACCGGGAATCGTTTCCGCGTAATCTCTTTTTCGGGCAGGTCCGAGCCATAAGTCCCATTTCAACGTTGACGGGACGGGAACATGACAGGCGGGAACAGGAACGTCGCCCCGGGATCCGCACCAGATCCCCGCGTGTACTTCCCGTATCTCCCCCATTACTCCCGACTGAATAATTTCGACGACCCGACGAAAATTTTCGTTTGAGTGACGCTGATTACCCAATTGCGTTTGAACGCCCTGTTCCGCGGCCGTTTGAGTGATTATTCGGCACTCCGCAACCGAATGGGCCAGCGGTTTTTCGCAAAAGAGATGTTTCTTCAACCGGAGCGCGGCCATGCAGGGATGATAATGCGCATGATCCGGAGTCGAGACGACAACCGCGTCGATCTGATTGCTCATTGCATCAAACATAACGCGCCAGTCATAAAATTTTCGCGCGTTCGGCGCAAGTTTATAACCCTCCGCGCCGCGAAGATCATCAACGTCGACCAGCGCGACAACGTTGTCTTCCTTCATAAAGGCCGGAAGTGTTTGCGCTCCGCGTCCTCCGGCGCCGATACAGGCTATATTGAGTTTCTCATTGGGGGACTTTCCCCGAGCGAACGGATTCGATCCTAAAATTGTTATTCCGCAAAACAGAGAAGATTTCAAAACGTCACGGCGTTTTACTTTCATCGGTTTAATCCTTTTAAAATACCTTGTTTAAACTTTGAAATATCTTATTTGAACTTTGAAATACCTTGTTTGAATTTTAAAATACCTTGTTTGAACAGCGTATCGAATCGGCAAAAAAGATTCGTCTGCCGGAATTAAAATTCAATTTGTCTATTATAACTGCCGGTTCCCTTAAAATCCATAGTAGAATATTGCAAATATTATAGAAAAAACAGGGGCGCTTGTTTTCGAATACTTCAGAAATATAATAGAAGAAATGATGATAGTTCATGAAATAGAGGCGATGATTCTATTACAGATTTTCTGTTTTAAGATTAAAAAAGCAGTCGATTCACGCAGTCAATCGGCGGCTCTGACGGAAAATTTAAAATAAAAGCGGTATAAACCAATTTTTTGGATAAGCTTTTAGTCCGGATCCCAACGTTCCTCCGGGATTCCGAAGATAACCTGCGGAACGATAAAATTCCGGTTGGTACAACGCCCCAATTGCAATCGGGTCAAGTTTATGTTATGTTATATCGATCTCAAGAGAAATTTTCCGTTATAATGTCAAAAGAACAGTCGATTTACATAGTCAATCGGCGGAAATAACGCAAAATTTAAAATAAAAGCAGTATCAAAGGTTGGAGCGATTAAAAGAAAGCCAACCGGTGAAAACGATTCAGGAGACAGCTTGTCAAACCGCGGTCATTCTGCGGTACGCGCTCCATTATGTATTTTTGTTCCAGCGTAAAAAGAAGAGTTGATCGGCGAAACGGATATTCAAAAAGCCGTTGGCATAAAGCCAATCTGATCCCCCCAGCAGAGGAAGAAGCAAAATGAAACAAATTTTCAGAGTTCAAATAATTTTCGGATTACTCATTTTATTTTTCAGTCTGTTTTTCGAACCGTCCGCGGGGACAATTTACGGCAAGCAGTTGGAGCAGGTTTCTCCGTCCTTGTTACGGATGGATGAAACGTATCTTCCGCAAATTGATCAATGGATCAATGAACTGATCAAGGCGGACAACATTCCCGGTGCGCTGGTGGCTGTCGGTCGCGGCGATCGTCTTGCAATGTTGAAAATGTATGGTCAGCGGCAGCGGAATCCCAAACCGGAACCGATTACAATGGACACGCTTTACGATCTGGCGTCGGTCGGGAAAGTGGTTGCGCTGGCGCCGAGTATTGCCCTTCTGGTCGATCAGGGCAAGATCTCTTATACCGATAAAGTGACGAAGTATCTGCCCGAATTTACCGGAAACGGCAAAGAAAACATTACCGTTTACGATTTCCTGACGCATACATCGGGAATTAAGGACGGGTACAGCTGGGAAGGAACACCGGATGATATCTGGAAGAGGATCTGCAAATTAAAATGCAAGGCCAAACCGGGGGAGCAGTTCGAATACTCCTGTCTTGGTTTTCTGATTTTGGGGAAACTGGTCGAACGTGTTTCCGGCGAAACGTTCGCGGATTATACGCGCAATCATATTTATATTCCGCTGGGAATGGTCGATACAATGTTTCGTCCCGATCCCGAACGCTGTAAACGAACCGCGGCCACTCAGTTCTTTGACGGACACTGGATCAAGGGGGAACCTAACGACACACGTGCCCGACGAATGGGCGGAGGTACTGGCAACGGCGCCAACTTTTCAACAATTAACGATATGGCCGTTTACGCGTCCGTTATTTTGAACAAAGGACAATATAAAACAGAAGACGGTAAAACGAAACAGCTCTTTTCCGCAAAAACTTTTGATCAGATGGCCGCGTTCTGTCCGACACCTGCCGGAACGAGATCCCGGGGTTGGGATAAACGGAGCAATAAGGAAAATCGAGGCGCGCTCATGTCCCCGTTAGCGCTCGGTCATGGCGGTTATACCGGAACCACTATTTGGATCGATCCGGCCTTTGACGCTTTTATCGTTGTCCTTTCTTCCCGATTGAACATCAATCCTTCGGCACCGAATATTTATCCGACCGCGGCGAAAATTGCCGATCGTCTGATCGACTCAATACGAGACCCGCATAACGAAACACAAATCCGATCCTCCGTCCGATCGTCCGTTCTTTCCCCGAATGATAAAGAGGACTGGCGATTTCTGACCGGTCGCAGCGTCGGCGTCCTCACCGATTTCAACTCTTGCCAAACGGATCAAATTCCTTCGGTGATCCGTATGCTTCAGGCGGGCATTTCCGTAAAAATAATTTTCTGCCGGGACAAACAGTCGTCGGAGTACATCGCCGCCGCCTGTCGCAAGGCGGGGCTGACCGTTCCTGTTTTATGCAAACTTTGCGATCTGACGCCGCGCCGTCTTTTACCGCAGCAGATCAAAGGGATCGATACGCTTGTTTTCGATGCGGCCGCTACTGGAAAAGGCAACGATTCTGTCGTAACGGATCTCGGTCGGGCCATGCAAACCGCGGCGGACAACCGGCTTTCGTTCGTTCTGATTGATCGGCCTAATCCGAATGGAATGATCCGGGTTTCGGGTAAATTTTCCGCGCCCGGCAGTGAACCGTTGAACGCATTTCGACGTCTGCCTGAAAATTACGCCATGTCGGTCGGCGAACTGGCCCTGATGTTTAATTCGGAATATCGACTCGGACTGTCTCTTGCCGTTCTTCCTTATCGGGAAACAAAAATAAGTGTTCCCGGCTCCGAACAGAATCCGACCGTCAAACAAACAATGATCTTTAAAGGCGATATGCCCTGGTTCCAATATCAGCGCGGTCTTTATCTGATATATTCCCGGGAATCAATTTCGATAAAATAAAAGAAAATTTCATATAGGGTGAAATAATTGTTTGTATAGTCCGATTCCTGCTTGATCTTTGTATTTCAATTTATTATAATATAATTTATATAGTATTTGTATGTTGACTTGATTCCGGCTTGAGCGGAAAAAGATTCCGTTGAATCATTTCATCATGGCATGAATACTGCCTTGAAAAGCGGTGTTGAATTGTTTGATGACCATTATGTTCAAGCTGGAAAACAGGTGTTTTCAGAAAAGAAATTAGAGGAACAAAATGAACAGCAAGTGGACCCGTCGTGATTTTTTAAAGACCGGTGCCGTTGTTTCCGCGGCTCTTCCGATGATGGGAATGGGCCTCCCGGTCAATGCTCAGGAAAAAGAAAAAGTTTACAAGACACAGCTTTACAAGAGTCTTGGACTTCGTCTGGACAAAAAGGATCCTGTCGGCAACGCATCCAAATTTATAGAAGAAGCCGTCGCAATGGGGTATCAGGGCCTCGAAGCCTGGGATTGGAATGTTGAAATTTCCGTTGCCCGGCAGATTCGAAAAATCGCTGAAGCCAACGGCGTTCGAATTCATTCCTGCTGCCGGGCTTGGACCAATTTCAATAACCCTGATATGGTCGAAAAAGACATCGAATCAGTAAAAACAGCTTTGCGATCGGCCCGCGCTTACGGTGCGGATGCTGTTTTAATGGTCCCCTGCCGAATTTCCGAAACAGGTGTTATGCCTTACAACTCTTTCGATATCACTTTCGATCCCGGCACCTGTATGGTCAAGTCCATTTATAAAGGAGACAATACGCAGTTCCAAAAATATATTGATCTTCAAAATGAAGCGACTTCCGTTACGTACAAATGTATGGAAAAAATCATTCCGACCGCCGCTTATGAAGGCGTTACCATCGCGCTGGAAAATGTTTGGAACAATCTTTGGGTAACGCCCGAATTCGCCGCCGCGTTCGTCAATTCTTTCAATAATCATTTCGTTAAAATGTATTTCGATCTCGGCAACAATACCAGATACGCGAAAGCGGAAAAATGGATCCAGGCACTCGGAAGCAAGTTGATCGCCAAACTGCATATCAAAGATTTCAAAGTCGATTATAAAATTCCGGCCGGGGGTAATTTTGTTCCGATCGGATACGGATCAATCGACTGGGTTTCCGTCCGCAACGCACTGGAAGAAGCCGGTTACAACGGCTGGGTCACCACTGAAGATGTCAATCATTATACCTTAAAAGAACATGTCGCAATTCTTGACGCGTTCTTTAAAGGATCGTTGACAATGCGTTTCGCGGAAAAACTTCATTATTACAATCTTAAAAACTAATAATGCGGCGGCTTGATAATCAGTCAATCAAAAAAAAGTCTGATTAATTATACCGGTTCCATTATAGACGTTCCGTTCTAATGACGTTATAACGGAAAATTCATTATGGAACCGGTATAAAATTAAATTGACGTTCAATATTGTCTTGTTGCAGGATTCTTTCTCTCTTTTTGTCCAATTTTGTATTTGGTGCTTGTGTCTTCTTCATTCCGCTCTGTAAAAGGGATAATTTTTATCCCGCAGAGGTGAATTTGACATTGTCCAATTCGCTTCTTCCCTGTTTTATACCGGTTCCATTATAGATGTTCCGTTCTAATGTCAAAAGACCAGCCGATTCACGCAGTCAATCGGCGGAGATGACGGAAAATTTAAATTAAAAGCAGTATAGAAGAGTTTTTTAACGATCAAAAGTAAACAGTTTGAAATTTTATAAATTTCGTAAATTAATCGTTCTTTAAACGGTGCCCCGATCAGTTGAAAATGAAACCGGCAGATCAACATTACTGAATGACAATAATCGGAAGATCGACGGCGGTTTGGTTACCGGACTCTTTTTTTTCACTTTGCAAATCAACGATTTCCAAATGGAGTGAATAGGTACCGGGCTCGATTTTTTCGGGGATCTCTTCGGAAACATTTAAAACAATATCGCGCAGACGGCTGGCGGATCGTGTCCGGCAATGCTGTGTTCTTTGCGGTGAAATACGGTTGCCTTGGTGATCGGACAGAAGCCAGTTACACTGCAGGGCGAGATGTTCGCCGTCTTTATCTGTTCGATTAACGACGTTTTCAAGTTCCGCGTAAATATGAATGACTTCCCCTTTTTTAACCGCCGACTCTCTTGGTGTATAAAGTCCGAACGGAGCGGGACTTACCGCCAGCAGACATTTCGCGATTTTTATCGGCTCGTTTCCTTTCAGCTCCTCAATTCCTTTTTCAAAATGAGCAACCGCTTGAGTGATCTGCCGGGAATCCGTTTTATTTTCTGAACCGTTCAAAAAGGCGGTCAACCCTTTGCATTCACTGATCCAAAAATTATTCATAACCGACGGAACATCTTTCCATTCCTGAATTGCTTTTTCATGTTCGTCGACGGCCAAATAAAGAAGGCGAAGTTTTAGTTCTTCTTCGGAGGCATTTTCTCCTTCCGATTTTCTTTTTTCGATCTCTTTCTGAAGTCGGACAATAGCGTTTGCCGCTTCTTCTTTCCAAGTAATCTTTTTTTCACCGGAAACGGGAGTTATCGGTGCCGTTTCAAATGAATTCAGACCGCCTGCCTGCCGAATAGGATTCGATTCGATCGGCTGAGAAGCCGCGGTTTGACGTATCGGGTTTATTTCGATCGGTGCAGCCGACGCGGTTTGACGGGCCGGAAGAACCATTGATGAATTACTTTGATCGGAAGCACTGGTCATGCCGATCACTCCTGTTGTCGGATCCGGAAACTGAATCGCGGCAATTACTTTATCCGGTGATATTTCCAAAGTCGGGGGAAGCGATACGGCTGGCGTAATGTTTTGCGTGATGCTTTCAGTCTCTGTTTTCCGTTGCGGAACGGAAATATTTTCAATCTGCTTATCATTGAACCCTGGCTCGTTGTTTTGTGTAACAATCAAACGATTGGGGCGGGTAATGGTTCCCGAAATATTTGTATCATAAGAACGGGTTAAATCCACTTGATCAATCGGACAAAGACGATCTTCAAAAGTAAGTTCCGTCGGAAGTGGATCTGCTCCCTGTTTTCGTTGATTAAGATTGTTCTGCTTTTTAAATCCAAGAAACGAAAGATCAAAAAAGGATCGTTTTTCTTCTCTTTCGCTGTTTCGAGGCATCTTTTTATCGATCAAGACTTCGGAAAATGCCTTATTCCAAGTTTCATCATAGTTGGAACGGTCGCTGGAAAATTCTCCCATCCCGCCGTAATAGTTGTTTCGGTGATCTGTTGAATTGCATCCGCAATACCAAAAAATCACTGTTCCCGCCATTAATGACCAAAATAAATTTTTAAATAATTCGAACTGATATACTCTTTTGAACATTTTTATTTTGTCCCAAAATTGATCATTTAATAATATTATGGGAAGTAAAGGCGTCTTTATCCGTTTGGCGATGCTCTGTTATCCCAAGTTTTAGAAGAGTAGCCTTTTTTATTATTAAAATCAAGTCAAATTGGGTAATCTGCAAGAAATTATTCTATGAATAAAATGTTACATATGAATAAGACGACAATTATTTAGTGATAAAGGTCTTTTATGATTAACCGTAATAATTTTATTGGTCAAAATGAGTGACCGTTGAATTTGAAGATCCGCTGATATTAAAGGCAAGACCAACGGAAAAAATAAGATTCAAAGTCTGCGCGAAAATTAAGATCGGAGTACAAAAAAGTCGAGTGCAAGTCAAAGTTTCCCTTCCGGAGACAAAAATTTTAAGCGGGAACATTTGGCTTGTACTTGATTTATAAAATATTAACAAATGGATCAATGGGGAACTTTGATCTCCGAAATTCCCTTTTTGGTCAGGACGGAAATTTTGAGGGCCGATCCTTTATTTTCCAGTGTTTGAACGGCTTTGGAAAAATCGTCCGCGGTCAGCATTGGTTTTCCGTTGACGGCGGTAATGATCATACCGACACGCAGCCCGGCCTGTTGTCCCAATCCGGTTGGGGTAACATTCAGAATAACAAGTCCTGTCTCGGTTTTAACGCCAAGATTACGCGCGGATCCGGGCGTAACGGGAATCACAAGCAGACCGAGTTTTTTATCTTTATAAAAGGATCCTTTTTTAACAAAAGTTTCCGTTTGGGGAACAGCGGTATAATTTTCGGGGGGAACCGAAACGCGAACGATCAGATCGATCTGTTTTTTTTCGTCCCGAAGAATGGTGATCTTATGATCTTTATTTACATCTGCGGATTCAATGGTGCATCGAAATTCTTCCGTTGATTCAATGGGCAAACCGTCGAACGCGAGAATAATATCATTTTTTTTCAGACCGGCTTGAATGGCGGGCGCATCTTTATAAAGAGTGGTCAGGCGAACTCCTTTTCTGGCCGGAAGTTTCAGATCCATTCGTTCTTTGTAAGGAAGCGGTTCGACCTGAACCCCGAGATGAGCCCGTTTGACTTTGCCGTTTTCATGAAGTTGAGTCATAATCCAGCGGATTCGGTTGGAAGGAATGGCGAAACCGATTCCGTGATTAAGACCAGTTTTACCGGCGATACTTGTATTGATTCCGACGACTTCCCCGCGAAGGTTGACCAAGGGACCGCCGCTGTTGCCCGGATTGATTGCCGCGTCGGTTTGAAGGTAGATCCCCGGATCTTTGGCGTGTCCGAGTTTATTGTCAAGGATTCGTTTGGTTGCGCTGATAATACCGGCACTGACCGACGATTCGAGGCTTAAGGGAGTACCGATCGCAAGAACCCATTCGCCGATTTCGATCTTATCGCTGTCGGCCAGTTTTAAATATGGAAGATCTTCTTTGGCATCGAGAAAAATTAGTGCAAGATCGGACTGTGAATCGCGGCAGATCTTGGTCGGAGTAAAGCGGCGGTGGTCGTAAAGTTCAACGACGATTGATTTTTGACCAGCGACAACGTGATCGTTTGTCAGAATGAGACCGCGGCGGTCAACGATGAAACCGGTACCGATAGAGTCCTGTTTTAGTTCATCCGGCATATTGGGAAACAGGTCCATTGCCAATTTTTTATCTTGTTCCGATTGATCATGAACGGTAACGACCTGAACAACAGCGGGCAGAACTTTTTTTGAAGTTGTCCGAAAAGCGGCGGAAAGTGAATTTGCCTGAAAATAGACCGGATCATTTTCGTCGAAAGTGCTGGAGATTGGATCTGCGGCATTAAGGCGGGCGC
>CAZZEF010000070.1:12216-19142 GCA_964652875.1 uncultured Planctomycetaceae bacterium | reverse complement strand
CATAAAAGAATGTTCTTTAAATAACTGTTTTGAATCAATCGAACACATAGGTCCACCAAATACCAACAGTAAATGAGAAGCTTGTTTTTTTAGCAACTCTGAGACAGTGATAAAATCGGAATAGTTCCATATATAACAGGAGAAACCAACTATGTCAGGGGCCTGTAACAATATCTTTGAGACAATGTCATTATGAGCTATGCCTGAACTGAAATCTAAAACAACCAGTTCAATATCTGAACGGTTAAGGTGAACGTCTGCATATTGTTTTAAGACATAGGGGGCCAAAGAATGTTGTTTTTCACGTCTAGAATAATCAGGTGACATGGCCACGAGACATACTTTCATTTTATCGCCTTGGATACCACTGGTTGAAAATGTCCCCGATTTTCCGTAATGTCTTAAATTTTCAATAGCCATTTATCGGGAAATCTCAAGTGAAAACTTGAAAAATACAACTGTTTTCGGACTGAGCAGTCCGAATTTAAAATACCGAATGCATATATCACTCTTTCGATTATTTTATCAATTAGCTAAAATATTACAAGATCAATATTTATTGATTTATCGCGGAGTGCTGAAATACCGCAAAAAAACGTATTTTGATATTGACAGAACAATCTGAATTATTAAAATCCAAGTTGTAATCTGTTCTTTATGGGAGATGTTCGAAGAACAACCGATTCACAAGATCAATCTGCAAAGTAGACCGGTTTGTAGTTGTAAAAGCGGAAAAATACAGATCATAATTAAGACTTTTGTTATATGGACAATTAATTTTCGTTTTTATACCGGTTCAAATATGAAAATTCCCGTTTCAATATCAAAAAATTAGCCGATTCACGAAATCAATCGACGGGGCCACCGGAAAATGTAAAATAATTGCAGTATAAAAGATCGAAAAAAATCTTTTTTATTTTCATTACGAAGGAAATATGACTATATGAAAATACTTATTTATTTAGGAATAAATATAAATAATTCCTATGGCGGAGTGGAAAAAGTTGTATGCAATACTGCCAATTATTTAATCCAAAAAGGGCATGAAGTATGTATTCTTTGTCATAACAATAAAGAAGGAAATCCCGCATTTTTTCTTAATCCGTTATGTCGGATAATTAATTTGGATCTTCCAAATATAAAATTGCCCAGAAGGTATCGGCTTATGAGAGATCTGACTCATTTTTGCCGAAAATATACTCCTTACGATTTTATCTATCAGATGGGAGAACGTTATTTTTATACAAGAAAAGCAAAACTTGTTTGTCCGGAAATAGAAAAAGAAAATCCCGATCTTATAATATCGGAGTTTGATGAGACATTAAATATATTGTATGAAGGCGATCTTTTAACAAGGATTCCGACCGTTCAGTCTGTTCACAATGATCTTCGTGTTTTTTTATCTTATACAGAAAAAACCAAAAAAAAGATATTGCTCAAGGCTCTTTCTCAATGTGTCAAAGTACATTTGCTCCTGCCGGTATTTCAGCAGCAGCTTGAAAAATACGGCTTAAAAAACGGTATGGTAATTCCCCCCTGTTCTATGGAACCGCTACCGGAGATAACCGTTGATCACCATGAAAAAAAATCGTATCAAATAGCAATGCTGGCAAGAATAAATAAATTTCAAAAGAGACAACATCTTCTTTTACAGGCCTTTGCAACTCTTGTAAAAAAATATCCGGATTGGACGTTACACTTTTATGGGCAAATAGAAGATAAAGATTATTTTCAGAAAATGAGCAGTTTTGTAAAATCCCATAATATAAAAGACAAGGTATTTTTTGAAGGTGTTATTGATAATCCGCAGAAAGAACTGCGGCAATCAGATCTTTTTGTTTTGTCTTCTGCTTTTGAGGGCTTCTGTGTCGCCTTATACGATGCCATGGGGCTTGGCCTTCCCTGTATTGGTTTTCGTGAAAATCTGTCCGTCTGCGAAATGATAAAAGATGGAAGCTGCGGTCTGCTTGCAGAATCCGGAGTGAAAGGGCTCAGCCAATCGCTTGATTCTTTGATGGGGGACATTTCATTGCGATCCAGGTTTGGAATCAATGCGCGTAAATACGCGGAACAGTTCAATGAACAAATCGTCTATGAACCTTGGGAAAAAATAATTCAAGATATGCAACTATAAGAACCAGTTCTGAAACCAGCCCAATAAAATACTCACTCAATAAAATGGTTATTATTGCTTTCAAATAATTGTTTTTCCAATATTTCCGTTATACTGGCCCATTGTTCGATTTTATTTTCCATATCTGAACGAAATCTATTAATCTCATTTTGGAGTTTACGATTGCGTTTACGTAATTTGTGAATTTGAACAAATGGCCAAATCGGTAAATAAATAATTTTTTCAACCAAAAATTTATTAATCGCTTTATATGTTTTTTTTAGAACTTTTGATTCTTTTAGGGGACGATTTTTTAATACACATTCTTCTTCACTTATGATATATTCATAGTAACGAGTAATAGAATCATTCTGCCAGGATAATTCTTGAATTTTTGTTTTTGCATTGTATTGTAAAATAAAAGATTCAAGTGTTTCGTCGAATTTTTTTTGATATTCAGGAACAATAGAATGGGCTATATAAAAAAAATCATGAAAAAACCTTTGAGCAAGATACATAATTGTCTTTTTATCGCAGTTCAATTGTTCAAGTAAATTTAAAACAACAAAAACAGGTTCTATTCGTGTTATAAGATTTTTACAATTACCGATATAACTTAAGGAGTTAGGATTATATCGATAGTTATACAATTTTTGAAAAAAGATAGAAACTTTATTAGCCAATACCGCACCGTGATAGGCAAAAACCTGATCGTGTCCGGATAAAATATTCGCTGGAAAAATAATATTGTTTTTTTTCAAAAAAGATGTTTTCCAAAATTTACCGCAAACTCCGCAACCTATTTCGAGAACAGCTTTAATTTTATCCGAACCAAAACGCTCTGAAGGGTCAATATCCTGAAATAATATCGATTGAAAATTATGGCGCGGATCATAATTTGAAAAGAAAAGGGATAATTCGGAATTTGTACTTTTAGCATGAATATATAACTTTTGGCACAATTCCAATTCGAATGTATCATCCGCGTCAAGAAAAGTTATATACTCTCCTTCCGCAAGACGAATTCCTTCGTTTCGTGAGGCGGCGGCTCCCTGATTGACATTATGGACCACTTGTATTCTTGGATCCTTATGAGCGTATTCATCCAGGATTGTTCCGCTTTTGTCTGTTGAACCATCGTTGACGCAGATGATTTCTATGTCCCGCATTGTTTGGTTTATTGCGGAGTCAAGACATTCCCGCAAATAATCCTCAACATTGTATACTGGTATAATGATACTAACTTTTTTCATATTGTATTTTTAAAATTATTTAACAGCACGAATCATGCCTGTTTGCCCATTTAAATCAGTATTCCAAAATACTTTAAAATTTTCTTTTAATAAAAGATCTATTAATGGCTCTGGAGAATCAAAGTGCCATTCCATAACAATTACATCAATTTTTTTCAATAAATTTGAACTTGCCAATTCAGGTAGTATTTCCCATTCGGCCCCTTCGCAATCAATTTTTAGAAATATTGCTTCATTATGGCACTTAAACAAAGGCTCAAATATTTCTGATACTTTTTCTATTTTTATATTTTCATCAGTAAACGTTTTATTATTTTGCGCTTTGTCTTCAAATAAATTTTTAACAGAACTCATACTTCCAGGTTTATTAGGATTATATACAATTTGTGAGGTTTTTTTTTCTTTACCTAAACCAAAGTTGAATATTTGGATCTTTTGACTTAAATTAGGATTTAATAATAAATTTCGTTCCGCTTGCTGAAAAGTAGGCAAAAAAGGTTCGTATCCGTATATTTGTGAACATAACTTATTTTTGGCCATAAACAAGGATGTAAATCCAAGATTTAAACCTATATCAAACATTACAAAAGGACGATTGATAGTAAAATTATACTCTTGACAGCATAATACCGTTTGAGCAGCGTGTAATGAACCGGTTGACTTACATTCCAATATAATATCTTTTCCGGATATCTTTATGGTATCACCGTTTTGCGATACATCATAACCTTTTTCTGCAAACAATGGACTTATGTTATTCTTGTTCTCTTGACACGTTGAAGTTTTGTGTTTGTAACTAAGAATTTTACGTCCAAAAAAATAAATTTCTCTTAGACCGTCAGGATATCTTTTTTTTCTGAAAATCATTATATTTCTTATTCTGTACAAATCTTATTTGATTAAATTTCACCGAAGTATTAATCCAAACACACTAAGCCCGAAAGCTTTGCTTAATTATGTTTTATTTGAGTTTTGTAAATATGTTTTGCGTATTTGTTTAACGGCTGATCTTTTTATGAAAAAAATATTTAAAAAACTTTTCAACAGGCTTCAGCACTTTACGATTCCACCTTTTATATTGTTTTTTGAGGCTTGTATAAGAATATTTTATATTAAACCTGATAATTCTTTCTAATGAATAAAGTTCATTAACTTTGCAAAATTTATTATACAAAGTTTCGTCAATCTTATTTATTTTATCACAGGACTTATACAAACGTCAAGACCAATTCCAAGATATTATTTTAATAAACAATAATAAACAATTCATTTTTTACTGCCGCACATGTTTCTATTCATTTTTTACTATCTAAAATATTTGATCTATCTATTTATTTTGTTTCTTTATGCTTCTTGTTTTTCACCTAAAAATATATAAAATTTAGTATTGTCCTAAAAGAAAATCAAATAAATCTCAAAATTTCCTTAATCTCGCAAAAGATGTTTTGGACAATTTGCAAAGAATAAAAACTTTATTTATTCTTGATAAATATTTAAATATCAAAACCTTAATATTGACAGGTGAATATCATGCTCTTTAACAGATGTATTTCCGCCTTGCTGACAGTTCTGCTGTTCGGGACCGCACTCCTGGCCGATGATAAACAAATCGTCGCCATAAACCGTATTCTTCAAAAAGAAACCGTTGTCGGCGCCGTGCCCGACTTCTCTAAAAACGCCTGCTCCTTCGCCGTGCGCGTTAAACTGCTCGCTAAAGGCGGACCAGTCGATAAAGCCAATGCCGCCCGAGGTATGATCTTCTCCGTCGCAAGCGGATATTACGACGGAATCCGCGCCTGGTACTCTTGGGATGAAAATTCCTTGTGCTTCGAAATCGGTCGCGTGCCCGAAAAATCGTCCGTCTCCGTATCCGCCAATGGCGTTTCGCCTTACGTCCTTCACGATCTCGTCTGTACTTACGATGGTAAAATGATGCGCCTCTATCTCGACGGTTCTCTCGCCGCTGAAAAAGAATATGTCGGTAAACTCGAAAATAAAAACTGTCCCGTCAAAGCAGGCTTTACCCATTACGGAATCGGATGGAGTAAAATGTTCGCCGATCAGATCGAATTTCTGCCCCGAGCCCTGTCTCCTGATGAAGTCGCCCAACGCTTTAAAAATCATCCCGCCAACGAAAAAGAAAATCTCGCTCTGCTCGCAAACTATCGAACAATTGATGGAATTGTAAACCTGGATAATAACCCAATCGCGTTCAATAAACTTGTTCAACTTGCTAAAGATGATCCGAAAACGACCATTCAAATCAATCGGGATTACTGGAAACGACTCTGGCTCGAAGGCGGTAAAGAAAATGCCAATAAGATCCTTCCCCTATTGAAAACCGACGCGGATCTCCTTCTCGGTTCCAAACTGCCGTCCGAAGAAAATTTGTCGGAATACAACCATTTCGTAAGCGATCTCTATTCCGTTGCCGAAGCCCTCATGTTCGTTTATCAAAAAAGCGGTAATCCGCAGGCGGCATCCCTGCTGAATAAACTGCGCCGTAAATTTTCCGAACCAATGAAGATCCGCCGAAAAGTCGATCTGCTCGAATCCCAAATGATCAATCGGGCCCAAAAACTCGAAAAGCAGGCTATCGAACGCTTTAACACTTTTAAAGATCTTCATACCCTGAAAAATTCCGCGGATCACACGGTGATTTTTCTCGCTCCAAATGGATCCAACGCCAATTCCGGATCCAAGGATCAGCCGCTGGCCTCGCTGGCCGCCGCGTTGGAAAAGGCGCATCAGATCTCAATTAATGGAAAAACGGTCGTTGTTTCCGTTGCGGATGGTACCTATTTTTGCGAAAAAACCGCCGTTCTGAATAATAAAGATCCCGGAAAAAAAGCCGGACCGATCTTCATTCTCGCCGCGCCCGGCGCTAAACCGGTCTTTACCGGCAAGATCGTTCTCAATAATTTTCTGCCGGTGTCCGATCTCTCTGTTTTAAACCGATTCGATTCAAATGTTCGAGATAAAATTTTCGTCTGCGATCTGCGTAAAAACGGTATTACCGACTTCGGTGCCGTTACAAGCCGCGGTTATCCGGTCAGCGATGTAATGAATCCCTGGACCGATCTTTATGTCAACGACGATGCTCAAACTCTTGCCCGATGGCCGAACGAAAACGAAGAGCCGCTCAAGTTCGGAAAAGTAATTAACGGTCCGAAAGCCGTTTTGGAAGGACGCGGAAAACGATCCGATTCCAATACATTTGAATACGATTTCGATCGGCCCGACCGCTGGAAACTTTCACCAAACGATGCGGAAAACGATCTCTGGATCAATGGACTGTTTCAATGGGAATGGGCCGGCGATACAAGAAAAGTACTCAAGCTGGACCGGCAAAACAAACGGATTTCCGTCGATTATCAGAATGTCTCGGGACGATTTCATTATTATTTCAGAAATATTCTGGAAGAACTCGACACGCCGGGCGAATTTTATATCGATCGACAGGCAGGCTTGCTCTATCTGTATCCGCCGCAAAGTGCCGCGCAAATCGGATCCGCAGAAACAACCTCCTCCTCAGGCCTTAAAAACATTAAAGCGGAACT
>CAZZEF010000070.1:10984-12206 GCA_964652875.1 uncultured Planctomycetaceae bacterium | reverse complement strand
TTTAATGGACCATTTGTTCAACTCAATGGTGTTTCCCAATGTTTGTTTTCCGGTCTGACGTTTACCGGATGCCGGACTACCGGTTTTTGGGCTCAGCAGTGCGAAGACTGCTATTTGGACCATTGTCGAATTGAAGGAATGGGCGTTCACGCAGTCGTTATGAAAAACTGCCTTTGGAGCGGAGTATATCATTCTTCTCTTAGAAAACTGGGGGGCTGCGGTGTACGCTTGACTGGAGGCGACCGGTCAACCCTGATCCCGTCCGGTCTGACCGTTCATGATACTGAAATAGCCTCCTTTTGCCAGATCGACCGCGCTTACGCCGCTGCGGTCCAAACAACCGGCTGCGGCATGACAGCAACAAATAATTTGATCTACGACTCGCCGCATCATGCGTTTCGAATGGACGGCAACGATCAGTATTGCGCCCGAAACGAAGTTCACAGCGTCGTTTACGAATACAGTGATCAGAGCGGAATCGATATTTACTGCGATCCAATGTATCGCGGAATTGTGATCGAAAAGAATTTTTGGCATCATATCGGATCAAGTCTCGCCCTTTGCGGACAGGCGGGTATTCGGCTCGACGATTCCATTTCCGGTGTTGTTATGACCGGTAATATTTTCTATCGGGCCAGCGGCGGACATTTTGGAGGGATCCAAATTCACGGCGGTAAAGATAATCTCTGCGCCGGTAATCTTTTTATCTGCTGCAAAAAAGCATTTAGTTTTTCACCTTGGAGTAACGACCGTTATTTGCGCGATTTCATACACGGCCATTTCGGATCCAATGTCAAAAATTATCTTGAAAAAAAGATCTATCCGTTTGTTGACGAGGATCTGGAAAAATATATCAACCGCAACTTCATCTTTCATAACCGAATGATCAACTGCGAGATCTTTCAAACCAGCGGAACCGCTTACGATCAGTTCGTCGGTAATACCTGGCAAACGATCGATTCGTCGCCGACCCCCGATGGATCAATACCAACGCCGCAAAAATTGCGAACCTGGATCGAAAACGTTTCTCAACACAGCCTGAACCAAATTGGACTTCTCGACGGGCCCAACGCCGTTCAGCATTTCGTTTCCCCTCATTTTTCAGAAAATTAACCCCCTGCCAGCGCAAGAGCGCTGGACCCCGGTTAGCGCTAACGCGCTGAAGACAAATTTTCGCTTCCGTTGGCCGTTTGCCGAACGCAAGATATTTTCACCTCTTCAG
>CAZZEF010000070.1:0-10884 GCA_964652875.1 uncultured Planctomycetaceae bacterium | reverse complement strand
AAATTTTCGCTTCCGTTGGCCGTTTGCCGAACGCAAGATATTTTCACCTCTTCAGGGCGATCAGCAGGAGCGAACCTGAAACGGACATTAACGCGTCAACTTCATTTCCGCATAATATTTGGCTGGAATGCAACTCCCTGCTGCCTGCTCAAGCGGGTTAGCGAAGTTTTTCGATAAGCTGATCGAAGGGAACCTCTTCTTTCATTTGCGTTTTCAAATTTTTAACCTGACAGGTCCCGGAATTGAATTCGTTTTCTCCCGCAATGACAGCAAATTCAAATCCTCTTTTATCAGCATATTTCAGTTGAAATCCGAGTTTTTTATTTTCCGGATAGACTTCGACATTAATTCCGGCTTTGCGCAAACCGGCGGCGATTTTACAATAATCGGGCAGTCTGTTTTCATCGAAGAAGGGAATAAAAACGGTTGCGGGCGTGCGAACGGGAGGAATCATGCCGAGATCTTCCATTCCGGCCAGCAGTCGGTCAAGTCCAAGTGAAGCACCGATTCCCGGCAGTTTCTGCGAAGTAAACAGCTCGGCAAGATTATCGAACCGACCGCCGGAACAGACACTTCCCAATTTCGGAAGATCGCCGAGAAAAGTTTCCCAAATTGTTCCGGTATAATAATCAAGTCCGCGGGCAATCGAAACATTGATTTTCAAGTTGTCTTCTTTAATACCAACCGTTTGCGTTGTCTTAATGATTTTTTCAAGTTCAACGACCCCTTGCTGAGCCAGATCACTGCCAACGGCAATTTTGGCAAGAGAGGAAAGAATTTCGTCATTCGATCCATCAATATCAGCCAGCTGAAGAACTTCGCGGCCCTTTTCTTCGGAGATCCCGACCATTTCTTTCAGTTCGTTCAAAACGCCGTCCTGTCCGATTTTGGCCAATTTATCCAGCGCCCGCAAAACAGGGATCGTCTTGTCCGCAAGATCCAGTTTTTCCAAAAGTCCGGAAAGGATCTTTCTGTTATTAATATTGATCGTAAACCGTTCAAAACCAATCGCGCACATCAGATCATGGATAACCAGAGTCGACTCAATATCCGCGGAAATATCAAGAGTTCCGATCGTATCAAAGTCGCATTGCATGAATTCGCGGTACCGACCGGCCTGCGTATTCTCGCCTCGCCAAACCGGGGCAATATGATACCGTTTGAACGGAACCCCCAATTCGTTGATATGCTGGGCGACGAACCGGGCCAAAGGAACCGTCAAATCAAAACGGAGTCCGACATTGCGTCCGCCATGATCCTGAAAATGATAAAGCTGTTTATCGGTTTCATCACTTCCTTTTCCAGTCAAAATATCCAGATATTCAAGACAAGGAGTATCAATCGGGCTAAATCCGTAAGACCGATAGACACGGGAAGCCGTTTCGATCAGTTTACAACGCGGGATCATTGTCTCGGGCAGATAATCACGAAAACCTTTTAAAGTGCGGGGAGTAATTTTGGGCATTTTCTTTTGGACAGATCTGAAAAAATTGTTTAAATTTATTTACACGCGATGTCAACGAGATCTTTTTTATCAAGCAAAAGCGCTGAATAAAAAACATATTCACTCGTTGAGAAATTAATACCGAACAATTTAATTGGACAAAACTTAAAACACAACAAAACACTTAATAAACTGAAAAGGCGGATGTCCATTACAGAATCCGCCTTTAGAGGAATTACGCGATACGGTCAATCGAAGATATCGCTGAAAGGATCTTTAGCCGGCGCATCTTTTTTCTTCTTTGGCTCTTCTTTCGGTTTGTCGCCAGTCGCTTCTCCAAAAATATCGTCAGCCGGAGCAGGTTTCTTATCGTCAGCGGCAGGTTTCTTATCGTCAGCGGCAGGCACTTTTTCGTCAGCGGCAGGCGTTTTTTCGTCCGCAACAGGTTTATCATCCGCGACAGGAGCTGTCTTCTGATCGGTTTTTTGTTCACCGGCAACAGCGGCGGGCGCCTTGATCTCCGCCGGCGCAGGAGGAACTTCAATTTTTCTTCCGTCGCCCGGAAGCTGTTTCTTCTCCAAACCTTTAATTTCAGCGATGCGGTCAAAAAGGATCTTGGCCACTTCCCCTGTTGTTTTAACGCGGACAAAAGGAACAACGCGGTTTGTCTCTCTCAGACACTGAATAAAACCGTCTTCTGTCGCCAGATAAATTCGGTCACTTTCGTCATTAATCAGTTTAAAATGATATCGGGGCAGAGCGAGCGCCGCGATCTTTTTACCGGTTTTTTTATCAACGGAGAAAAGAGTCCCTCTCGAACTCATCGCGTAAAGAACTTTTTCACTGATGGAAAGAACTTTAACAACATCCGTTGTCTTCCAAACTTCCATTCCGTCGACAATATTAACACAATACAACTTTTCTTCGTTGGTAATGATATAACAGAAATTTTCATGCGAAACGATTTTTTCGGTTACCGGTGCCCCCGTCATGAATTTCCAGCGAATATCACCGGTCTGATCATTAACGGCCATAACGAACCCCATTTCCGTTCCGGCAAGAATGAGTCCGCCTTTCCGTTCCTCTTCCGGGACTCTTTTATTCAAATAGGAAATGTCTTCCGGAATAAAATGAGGACGGGCCTTAACACCTTTTTGCTCGGCAACATCAACATGCAGATACCGTTTGGAATCAAAATAAAGAGTTTCAGGAACAATAGAAACTTTATAAAGTATTTTGAGAATATTTCCAAACTGCTCGGTATGATTCCGCCCGATCATGAGCCAGCCCAAATCGGTAGTCCAACAAATAAAATCGTCCCGTAAAGCCTGCGTTCCCAATGTTGGTGAAACCATTGAATTCCCAAGCGAGGAACAAAAAGAAAATTCATCATCTTCAACCGGCTTGAGAAGGAACTGCGTCTGTTCGCCCGACTTTTGCAGATTTTTAATTCGAGCCTCAACATCGTCACTAAAAGTCACCGTCTTTCGAACCTCATTCATATCGGACAGGGAGCGGGCCAAATTCGATCGTTCGGGAACATACGGCGTCAAAGGAACCGCGAACATTTTTTTGGAAAGGAGCGGAATATAAACGAATCGTTCGCTGATCTGCGGACCGGCGGCCGGCTGTCCATAAAGAGGAACTTCCAAGATCTTTTTTCCGTTATACCGGTCAAAAATATATAGTTTCGTACCGTTCAAAACGGCAACAACCCTGCTGTTGGCAACAGGGGCGTAAGTATGATATTTTTCATCACCGACGCGGCGCCACCACATAATCGAACCGGTTTCACCATTAAAAGCCTGAATTGAACTGCAGCTGGTCGTAACGAAGATCTGCTTGTCAAACAGAGAAATCGATTCCATCTTGTCCATTTTCGTGTCAAGCGTCGCTTGACTGAACCAGCTCTGCTTCAATCCGATTGGCGCGGTGGCTTCTTCCGGAAGAAGATACTTCGCCGAAGAAACAAACGCCTGCAATTCACTTACCGCAAACAGACTGATAACAACAAGGATAAAAAACCCTGACTGCATAGATCGTTTCATTAAAAAGCCCTTAAACGCAAGTTTATCTCTGTTTTATCGTTAATTCTTTTCCTGACAAAATCAGCCAACGTTTCTATTCGACAAACCGAAGTCAAATATACGGTTCTTCGAAATCAATATTCGGCCCTCTGTCGGGACAGATCCCAAAACAGTCCTAATTTCCATGCGGCCGACTATTGATCCGGATAATATTTAAACAAATAAAACAACACAATATTAATATTGAATACATTTATTATCTTATTGACAAATTAATAAAAAACAACAAAAGTATTTTATTAATATTATCTATTGTCCCGGAAAAATAATCCCGCTATTCTATTATAATAATCAGGATCATCCTGGAAAGAAACCCATTTTTAAATTTTTCTCAAAAAAAACTTGATCTTTCCTATAAAATATCGTAAAATCGGAACTTGAAAGCTCAAAGCATGTAAAAAACGTTCTTTCTTGATAATCACCGTTTGAATATTATTGTCACAAATACAATTTCAATATATTATTATATATTCGTTACTTATTGTTTTTAACGACGAAAATTATAACAAATGAAATTGATTATTAATATTTTGTTTTTCATTTAACAGAAACAGGAGACCAAAATGGCCATTATTACTCGAACCCTTCTTGATGCCGACAACGGAATTTATACCGAATCTCTTGATATTGAGGAAGTTTACGAAAGCCCCAACGGCGCGATTCCTTTTCGAGTAACCAAAAGACGTCTTCGCGGCGGCCCCCGGGACGGAGTCGATATCATTGAAGTCGATAACGGAAAATTCTCATTTACAATTATTTCTTCCCGCGGAATGGGTCTTTGGAAAGGCCGCTGCGGCGATGTCGAATTAAAATGGAATTCCGGCGTTCATGGTCCGATCAATCCGCGTCTTGTTCCGTTAAGCGATCCGAGCGGAATTGGCTGGCTCGAAGGATTCGACGAATGGGTTGCCCGATGCGGACTTGAAAGCAACGGAGCGCCAGAATTTACGGAAAACGGCGTTTTGAAATACGGTCTTCATGGCCGAATTGAAAATCTTCCTGCCCGATGGGTTAAAGTAAATTGCAATACGGAAACGGGCGAGATCTCCATTACCGGCGTTGTTGAAGAGTCCCGCGCGTTGGTAATAAGAATGGCGCTTTATGTCACGTACACAACATTCGCCGGTTCGTCCAAATTGACAATTAACGACACGGTTCGCAATCGGGCCTCAACACCGACTTCGTTTGAACTTTTGTATCATATGAATTTCGGCGGTCCGTTCGCGACTCCGGGCGGAAAATACATGATTCCTTTCCAGAAAATGTGTCCGCGCAACGCCGACGCTGTTGATCAGCTCTCCGAATGGGATCTTCTTCAGCCTTATATCGCCGGCTCGCCGGAACGATGCTATCTTTTCGATCTGGCAACAGACAAAGATCAAAATACCAAAGTCATGCTCATCAACGCCAAAGCCAATCGGGCGGTCGCATTGACTTTTTCCAAAAATGATTTTCCATATTTTCTAATTTGGAAAATGCAACGGCCGGAAGGCGATCCTTATGTCGCCGCGCTAGAACCTTGCGTCAATTTTCCCAATACCCACGGTTTTGAAGAGAAAAACGGACGTGTCGTTCCCTTGGGCCCCAATGAGTCGAAATCGTTTCAAATTAATTTGGAAGTTTTACACGACTTCGGCGAGATCTCCGAGTCGATTCATCATATTCAGCGCCTGCAGAGCGGAGCAGAAGGTAAAGTTTTCGACCAGCCGATCCCCGAATGGTGCGAGTAAATTCACCAACGATTTCGTTATATCGGCCCCAAATCAATAAAGTCTGTATTTTTCGTTAATTGTCAAAACTCCCGATCACCTAAAACCATTCGGGAGTTTTTTAATTTTACCGATCGAAAGAAGTAAAAATTTTCTTTCCTGCTGGATAAAAAGAATCAAATTTTATACTGCTCTCATTTTAAATTTTCTGCCGATTGACTACATAAATCATCTTTTTCTTGAACGTTGGACCGGAAAGTAAAATCGGCATAAAAAGACAAAACATTAATCAATGGACCGAACGAGATAAACCTGCCCCCGCTTTTTCAATTTTAAAAGATCAAAACAGCGCTCCGCCGCGGATCTGTTTCCGCAAACCGCAAAAAGAACTGTTCCGCTTCCGGTCAGCTGAACTTTTACAACATCCGGTAAACTTTCCATCAGATCCTTTATTTCGCGCAATTCCGGCCGCAGTTCAAACGCCGGTTTCTCCAGTCGGTTAAACCAGCAATCCGATGAAAGCGAAAAACCGGAGCGCTCATTTTTCACTTCGAAATCGTATGAACAGAACTCTTTTTTATCGAAATCCAGCGTTGATTTTTTTTCGTTAATACCGGAATCGATCGAGACGCCTTGGGGACATTCACCAGCGGCGGCAAGAATATTTTCTGCGGTCACCGAATCTGCAACATTGTTTGAAATATTTTGAAAGTTTCTTTGAACATCGTCCGAAGAAAAATGAAGCTGACGATAAACCTCTCCGGCGGACAGTCCAAAAGGGGGCTTTAAAAGAACAATATCCATATCGGGCGCTTTTCCGATTGATTGGCATTTTTCGCCGCGTCCCCGGCCTAAGATCAATCCCTTTTCAAAAAACAAAGGAACATCGCTTCCCAATTCCGCGCCAAGCTTTTCTAGATCCTGTTTCTCAAGTCGGACATTCCAAATATAATTCAGCGCATAAAGAGCCGCGGCGGCATCACCGGATCCTCCCCCAAGTCCCGCCTCCGCCGGTATTTTTTTCTTTAAAACAATTTTTACCGGAGAAAGATCATTGATCCGATCCTTTGTTCGGCTCAAAAGAAGATCGGCGGCACGGTAAACCAAATTGCGGCTGTCGTTTGGAAGATCCGGAAGCGGCTCTCCTGTATCATAAGAAAGACAGGAAAGTTCGAATTTTCTGTTCCCGGTTTTGGGAACCGGTAGGAATTCAAGTTCATCACAAAGATCTGTTTTTAAGACAAGGGTCAAAATTTCATGAAACCCGTCAGATCTTTTACCGGTAATTTCAAGAAAAAGATTGAGCTTCGCCGGAGCGTCGGCGATCCAGCCGTCACGATGTTTTCGAAAATTGAAGAGATCCAAAAACCCGCTCCTTATTAAAAAAGTTTTCTTCGGCCGAAAGCGGAAGAAAACCTGTTTTACGGAACACGGAAACAGATCTGATTAAAAAACCGCCGACCGCGGTCTTTGCTGGAACACACCCGAACGATTTTTTTATGAAAAAAATTTCTGGTTAAAAATCTGTTTCAACAAGAAAAAAATTTCTGTCCGACCTCTTAAATATCGAAGCGTTTATGATTATAAAGTTTTTTGATCCGGTCGACAATTGCGCTATGCATTTGACTGACGCGGCTTTCGCTCAAATCAAGCGTCAAGCCGATCTCCTTCATTGTCATTTCCTCAAAATAATAAAGAATGATAATGAGCCGTTCACTTTTGGTCAGTCCTTTAGTGCAGGCGCGAATAAGTTCTTTTTTCTCCAGCCGTTCTGTTGGATCTTCGCTTCGCTGGTCGGCGATCATTTCCATTTCAGAAACTTCACCGTCTCCGCCCTGATCGGTCCAGCTTTTATCAAGACTGGTCAAATTGATCCGGCAGCTGTCGGTAATGGTCTTTTTAACTTCGTCAACAGGAACATTTAAAAAGTTGGAAAGTTCCTCTTCGGAAGGCTTGCGTCCGAATCTTCCTTCAAGAACTTTATAAGCTTCGTTCAGTTTGCTTGCTTTGGACCGGACCATTCGCGGAACCCAATCCATCGAACGGAGTTCATCCAGCATGGCGCCTCGAACACGGGTAACGCAAAACGTTTCAAACCGCACTCCGCGATCCGGATTAAAAGATTCAACCGCGTCGATCAAACCGAACGTTCCCGCGGAGATCAAATCATCCAGTTCAACCTCTACAGGAAGTTTTGAATGAATTTTTTCCGCATGATGACGAACAATCGGCATATAACGTTCAACCAAAAAATTGCGAAGATCGACATTGTTAGGATCTTTAACGTATTCGAGCCAGATCTTGGTTATGTCTTCCCGTGTCGGCTTGATTTTCAGCTGTTCCATGCTGTTTTCCTCTAATAAACTATCCTTATAAGATTCGTTTTTCCGCCTAAAAGTCCGTTAAAAACAGACGTTTTCATCCTTTCGGAAAACGAACTGTCCGGAAACAATAACATTTTTCCCGCTTTGAGGAAAGAACAAAATACCCATTTCGTCAAAAATTTTTTAAAATTATTTTTACCCCAATCAAAAAAATTGAAGAAAAAATACTGACAATAAAAGGCTTCAATCGTATCGGTACCTATTTTACCGCAACTTAAGCAAAAAAAAATCAAAATAAGGCATTTTGAGCGTCAAATAACAAATTATTAACCAGTTATTCCTTTTGCATAAAATCTAAGGCCTTTTATACTGCTCGTATTTTAGTTTTACGCCATTGATATATAAATTGGGAATATTGATACCCGATCAATAAACGTTGTTTCGTTGAAATAAACGTTCTGTCAATAAAAATCTTTTATCTTGTCTGTTTACTTTTTGATCCGTTTATTATAAAAACCGCTCATTCAAGAACCAGTTTTCAATAATTTAACAGTTAAAAGGGAATCAAACCGCAATCACGAATTCTTTTCAGGACCAGAAAATTCAACGAACTTCAAAACAGTTGGCCCAAGCTGTTTTTTATACGGTCCTCATTTACCGTGATTGACTTCGAAAATCGACGGACCTTTCGATAGTGAAACGAAGCCACCATAAACCAGCAAAACTAAACGTCCTATAAAATTCTTTCTGACTTTACCGATCAATTCGAATCAAAAAGAGAAATTTCTGATATTTTCTGCCTGCTTTATTATTTTTAAATTATTATTTTTGTTTGTTTTGTCCATTTTATAAAAATCAAATCAGTCTGACAGGATCATAAAATCTTTTAAAAAATAAAATTTTATTCCCTGTTTAGTTTTAGTAACTGTTCAAAATAAAAATATTCTGTTATACTGATTATACTATACTGCTTTTATTTTAAATTTTCCGTCATCTCCGCCGATTGACTGCGTGAATCGGCTGTTTTTTTGACGTTGTAACGAAAAATTCATAATGGAATCGGTATAATACTTGGTTTTATACCGTTAACAAAAAATCTTCCCCCGTCTTCCTGACGGGAAGGGACAGTTAATTCGCAGCAACAATAAAAAAATAATTTTTTCCAAAAATAAAACAGGAATCAATATTAATGACCTCGTTAAACAAAAGTATGGATAATCAAGAGGAAGTTCTGATCAATCCTTCCAATAAAATAACCGCCGGTTTAATTGCCTGGTTTTTACCAGGTTTTGGTCACATTTATCAAGGCAGAACGGCCAAGGGAATACTTTTCGCGATTTGTATTATTCCAGTTCTTTTGACGGGCATCATTATGGGGAGCTACCGGGATTCAGCGACCAAAGAACTTCAGATCGGACGCGTAATCTATTTTTCCTGGAAGAACGGTGAAAAACGTCTTTATTTCATTCCGCAGGCCATGATCGGCGCGGTTGCCGTTCCCGCTTTGATTCAGGCGAAAATTGTCGAAACCGGTCGGGAAGGTTTTTTTCATAATATATTCGCGCCTCCCCGAACCAGCGGCGAAGAATCGCTTCAGCCAACCAGAGATAAAATCGTCGAACAGACTCATTCCTGGTTCGATCTCGGTACCCTTTTCACCGCCGCGGCGGGCCTGTTGAATATTTTGGCTGTTTTTGACGCAATCGGAGGCCCGGTCCGTTATGAGTCGAACGAGAAAAAAAAGAAGAAGGAAAAAAATGATCTGGCCAGTGAAAAAGAATGATCCGCCGAAAGAGGATCTTCCGACTTCTCCTGAACGTCATTGAAAATCGGAAGTTTTTCTGCCAATAAAACAGAAAAACAAATCGAAATCGGATCCGCTGTCACTGTTAACTTGTAATATTTATAGAGAACCTTCCAAAAATAACGTTCTCCCCCGTTGTTAATTTCCGCCATTTTGGTATGATCTATTAAATGGACTCTCTATTTTTATTTTATATGCTTCCGGTAAAAGGATCATAACGATAAAAAAGAAGGCATGAAAATTTTTTCAAAAAAAATGATAAATAACAATGCATAAAAATATCAGGCTTTTGAGCACTCCAAAATAAACGGTCTATAATAGATAACCCCTTTAAATACAAATACTCCGGACGATTGAACCATGTTTGAATCACTTCAGGAAGGTTTGCAATCCGCGATACGTAATCTTACCGGTCGCGGCAAGATTTCCGAATCCAATATTCGCGAAGGAATGAAGCTTGTCGAGCAGTCTCTGCTTGAGGCCGATGTCAGCCTTAAAGTCGTCAAGGATTTTGTCGCGTCGGTAACGGAAAAATCACTGGGAATTCAAGTTGAAAAAGTTTTGAATCCCACCGAGCAGATCGTCAAGATCGTTTACGATGAACTGGTCAATATGATGGGACCGGTCGATCATACGATCCCTGTCCGTGAACCGCTGACGACACTCATGCTTTGCGGTCTTCAAGGTTCCGGAAAGACAACGACCTGCGGTAAATTGGCGCTTCGTCTGAAAAAACAGGGCCGCAAACCAATGCTGGTCGCGGCGGACCTTCAGCGTCCAGCGGCTATAACGCAATTGGAAGTATTAGGGGAATCGATCGGAGTTCCTGTCTTTACTGATCGGGAAACCAAAGATCCTGTCGATGTCTGCCAGCGAGCCGCCAAAAAAGCGATTCAGGACGGATGCGATTTACTGATCCTTGACACCGCTGGTCGTCTGCATGTCGATCAGGAATTAATGGAACAGCTTTGCCAAATTGAGCGAAAGCTTTCTCCGGATCAGGTTTGGTTTGTTGTCGATTCGATGACCGGTCAGGACGCGATTCGCAGTGCGGGCGCTTTTAACGACGCGCTGGAGCTTAATGGCGTTATTTTGACCAAGTTTGACGGTGATACCCGGGGAGGTGCCGCGCTTTCTGTTAAGGCGGTTACCGGAGTTCCGATTAAATTCGTCGGTACGGGCGAGACGCTTGAAGAGCTGGAAGAATTTCATCCGGACCGAATTGCCGGCCGTATTCTCGGAATGGGCGATTTGGCAACCCTGATCGAAACGGCGCAGTCGAAACTGGATGAAGACGAAGTTCGTCGCCAGCAGGAGCAGATGGAAAAAGGCGTTTTTACGCTTGACGATTTCCGCAAACAGATGACGCAGGCGACCCGGCTCGGTTCGTTCAGCAAGATCCTTGGCATGTTTCCCGGCATGTCGCAAATCAGTAAACTTCTCGGTTCACTGAATGTCGATCCGGAACATGAAATGCGGAAAATCGGATCCATTATCAACTCAATGACCAAACAAG
>CAZZEF010000069.1:0-19299 GCA_964652875.1 uncultured Planctomycetaceae bacterium | reverse complement strand
TTATAAAAATTTTATTATTTCTTTGATCGGGAACTTTTATTTCGATTCTTCTGCGGGTATAATTTGATTTTAATCCGTTATAACAAGAAGATCATAAACGGCGGGCTGTTTTCTATCCCCTCATTTTTAAATTTCCGATTTTTCCGCCGATTGATTACGTAAATCATCTTTTGACGTTAAAATGGAAAATTTCTTAATCGAACTAATATAATTTTATGAAAGGTGAACTTATGTTAAAAGGCATTGCTCCCTGTATTTCTCCAGAACTGCTGTGTGTATTGGCCGAGATGGGACACGGCGACGAACTGGTCCTTTCCGACGCCCATTTTCCTGGACATTCGGTCAACGCCAAGGTCATTCGCGCTGACGGGATCAAGGTTGAAACGATGCTTGACGCCATTCTTCCGCTGATCGAACTGGATACCGCCGTTGACGCGCCGCTGATCATGATGGCCGCTTACGGTTCCGATGTTTTGGACCCGGAAGTCGAAAAAAGGTACCGCGCCGTAATTTCCCGGTATTTTTCACTGGAAAAATCAAAAATCGAACGAATCGACCGTTTCGCTTTTTACGAACGGAGTAAAAAAGCGTTCTGTGTTGTTTTAACCGGTGAGACTGCTATTTACGGCAATATCATTATTAAAAAGGGCGTAACCCAATGGCGGCAGGGGCACGAATGAAAATGTTTAGCGAAAAATCGCCGAAACGAATTGTTCGATCCTGAAAAAAGTTTCTGCAAGTCCGTTGTTTAGACCGGTTCAGTACCCCAGGCACCAGCACCGGTGAAATATACTGATACCATCATGAATTTTCCGTTATAACGTCAAATGAAAAGCCGATTCACGAAGTCCATCGGCAGATATGACGGAAAATTTAAAATAAAAGCAGTATAAAACCGTTATTGTCGGAATAAAAAATATCGTTTCGACCGATTCCCAACCATCCTTTTGCGTCGGTTATACCGGTTTCATTATAAATTTCCGTTTCAATGCTGATTCACGAAGTCCATCGGCGCTAATCGAGAAAAATATATAATGGCGGCAGTCATCAATAAATTGTCCTTTAGCCCGGTTCAATAAAAAACGCTGTTCTTGTTAAGATCAAACACCGAATTATCAATGAAGACAGAGAGCTGAAAAATGAGTGTTTCTCCTGAAAAAATCAACAGTCCCCCCAACGGTTTCAATCAGTCGGCGCCGACAGAAAAAATACCGGTCATTACGCGATCTATTTTTTGGCCGTTTATACTGCTGACCTCACTTTTCGCTTGGTGGGGGCTGGCCAACAACATGACGGACACGCTTCTTCCCGCCTTCAAACGGATCATGAGTTTTGACGATGGCAAAACCGCTTGGATCCAAGTGGTCTGTTACGCGCTTGGTTACGGTTGTTTCGCGATTCCCGGGGCCATGTTCATTAAGCGATTCACCTATAAATCGGGCGTTCTTCTCGGATTGGGGCTGTATGTTGCCGGAACACTTCTTTTTCTTCCCGCCAAATACAGTATTGCGTATCCTGAACTTTGTTATTTTGTCTATTTGGGCGCCATTCTGATCACCTTCGGCGGTCTTTCCGTATTGGAAACTTCCTGTAATCCGTTTATCTGCGCGATGGGCGATCCCCGAACGGCGGTTCAGCGTCTGAATTTATCGCAGTCGTTCAATCCGATGGGAAGTCTGATCGGAGTGGCGGTCAGTCAGATCTTTATTCTTTCAAGTCTGAACCCGATGTCCGCGGCGGAACGGGCCGAAATACCCGCGGCGCAACTGGCGGAAATTCAGAAGCCGGAACTTTCCGCCATCTCAATGACTTACGCGTCGATTGGCGGTCTGCTCCTGATCATCTGGTTCATGATCCTGTTCACGAAAATGCCGAATTTGAAAGAAGAAAACAAAAAAGTGGATGTTATTGCCACTTGGAAAAGGCTTTTTAAAAATACCAATTACGTTTGGGGTGTTTTGGCTCAATTCTTTTATGTTGGCGCGCAAATCGCCTGCTGGTCCTTTACCGTTCGATACGCCATGTCAGCGCTTCATTTGGACACGGCGGCCGCTGATCCGCAAATGCTTCGAACAGTTGAGCCGATCAGCGCCGCATTTTACAATGGCTGCCAGTGGCTTCATTTGAACGCGTTTATTCCGAAAACCGCGGAACAGGCGGGAGCAACATTTTATATTTTCTCTCTGATCCTGTTTATTTTCTGCCGGTTTATTTGTACTGCGCTCATGCGTTACATACGCCCGTCTTCATTGCTGGCCGCGCTGGCCGGATTGGCGACCGTTTTTTGCGTTATTGTCGCGACCGAACCGAATCAATGGGGCGTATATGCTCTTTGCTGCGTCTCCGGCTGCATGTCCTTAATGTTTCCGACAATTTTCGGACTCGGAACCGCGGGACTCGGCGAAGACACTAAAATGGGCGGGGCCGGAATGGTCATGGCCATTTGCGGAGCCGCGCTTTTAACGCAGCTGCAAGGTTTTCTTTCCGATCAACTCGGAGGAAAAATCGAAATCGCCTATTTTGTACCCGGTGTCGCTTTCCTTGTTATTACTTTTTACGCTATTTTTATCTGCCGAAAATATGAGGAAAAACTGCGTGTTCCTTCTTAAAGAGGGCCGCTTGGCACTGGCCGCGCCGAAAAAAACGGAAGTGCAGTCCCAGCGGATAATTTCGACGGTTAAAACGGCAAATTAAAAACGGAAACCGATTTATGAACCGGTTTCCGTTTTTGAGTTTCGTGTATGGTCAGCGTTAATAGTATTGACTTTTCAGCGCCGGCGGTCACTAATTTCGAAAAGATCCGTTAATCTATCGGAAGATCTTGTTCATGTCAGTGAACGGAAGATCTTGCTCATGTCAGTAAACGGAAGATCTTGCTCATGTCAGTAAATAAACAACATTTCGCGGTATTTGGGGAGCGGCCATTGGGCGTCGGGCATGATCTTTTCAATGGAGTCGACGGTTGTCCGCAAGTTGGCCAGCGCGTCGAGGATCTCCTCATGAAGACCGGAGAGTGAAATTTCAAGTTTCTCGCAGCGCTGATAAAGTTCGTCCAGTTTGGTTCCGATCTGTTCGGTGATCTTGTGAACGGTTTCTGTTCCTGCGACGGCTTTTTCCGTTCGGCTGGTCTGAAGGATGAGGAGTGTTTTTCCGTATTCGTCGGCGACCAGCGGCAGGATCATGTTTCGGGCAATTTCAAGCGCGACCCCTCCTTCGATTCGGACTTTGTCATGATATTCTTCCAAAAAGACTTCATAACGAGAAGCGAGTTCCGTTTTCGAGAAAACGTTGTATTTTGTAAAAAGATCCTGATTTTCCGGTTTCAGCAGCGGTTTGAGCGCGGTCATTGTGCCGATCAAATTGGGCAGTCCGCGTTTTTGCGCTTCCTTGAGCCATTCTTCCGAATAATTGTCTCCGTTGAAAATGATTCTCTGATGTTTTCCGATGATTTCGCGGATCAGATCCTGGAGAGCCTGATTGAAATCGGTTCCCGAAAGATTTTCGAGTTGTTCGCTGATGTAATCGATCGATTCGGCGACGATGGTATTAAGGACCATATTAATACCCGCGCACGACTGACTGGATCCGCAGGCTCTGAATTCGAACTTGTTGCCGGTGAACGCGAACGGACTTGTCCTGTTGCGGTCGGTCGCGTCACGCGAAAGGGGCGGAAGCGAATCGACACCGATTCTCAGACTGTCCGGCGTCGAATTGGAAGTAACATTTTCCTGTCCGAGTCCGCGAATCACTTCTGCCAGCTGATCCCCGAGAAAGATCGAGATAATCGCCGGGGGCGCTTCGTTGGCGCCGAGTCGGAAATCGTTTCCCGCTCCCGCGGTCGCCGCGCGCAAAAGATCGCTATGAAGATCAACCGCCCGAATAATCGCCGAAAGAACGGTCATGAATGTCGCGTTTTCGATCGGATTAGTGCCGGGATCCAAAAGGTTTCGGCCGCCGTAAGAAATAGCCCAGTTATTATGTTTCCCGGATCCATTGACACCGGCAAACGGTTTTTCATGCAGCAGACAGATGAATCCGTGTCGCGACGCGGTCTGTTTCAGCACTTCCATTACAAGCATGTTGTGATCGACCGCCAAATTTAAATCCTCAAAAATCGGTGCGATTTCGAATTGCGCCGGAGCTACTTCGTTATGTCTCGTTTTGGCCGGAATTCCCAATCGCCAAAGTTCCTGCTCAACTTCGGACATGAACGCCAAAATACGGGGTTTGATCGAGCCGAAATAGTGATCGTCCAGCTGCTGATGCTTTGCCGGCGGAAGTCCGAACAGGGTTCGTCCTGTCTGGACCAGATCCGGTCGATGAAAATAAAACTTTTTATCGACCAGAAAATACTCCTGTTCCGCTCCCAAGGTAACGGTAACATGTTTTTGCGATTCACCGAAACATTTCATCAGCCGGACAATTGCGTGTTTCAGTCCCTGAATGGACCGGAGCAGCGGCGTTTTTTTGTCCAGAACTTCGCCCGTATAAGAACAAAAAATCGTTGGAACACAAAGGGTTGCGCCGTTAACATGTCGTTTGATAAAAGCCGGACTGGTTGGATCCCAAGCGGTGTATCCGCGCGCTTCAAAGGTGCAACGCAGTCCCCCGGATGGAAAACTGGAAGCGTCCGGTTCGCCCATAATCAGGTTCTTGCCGGAAAATGAAATAATCGGTTCCCCCTGATCGTTCAGATTTAAAAATGAATCGTGTTTTTCCGCGGTTGTTCCGGTCAGCGGCTGAAACCAGTGAGTAAAGTGCGTCGCGCCCCGTTCCATTGCCCATTCCTTCATCGCGTGTGCGACCGATTCGGCAATCGTCGCGTCCAATGGAGCGTCCTGATCAATCGTCGCCCGAAGTTTGTCCGCCGTCGGCGGAGACAAATAACGGCGCATGGCCGACATGTTAAAAACGTCGGCACCGTAATCGTTCAATGAAATAGACGATGTTATTTCCAGTTCCGGCGAATTTTCCCGCGCTACCGTGTCGATCGCATGAATTCGATTGCTGTTACTCATTTTTTCATTTCTGCCTTTCAAGAGTTATTGGTTCGTTCCTGAAACCTTTTTGTTCCGCCAATTATAATTATACTGCTTTTATTTTAAATTTTCCGTCCTCTCCGCCGATTGACTGCGTGAATCGGCGGTTCTTTTGACGTTATAACGGAAAATTCATGATGGAATCGGTATATTTCGCAATTGCCGCCGATTGACTGCGTGAATCGGCGGTTTTCTGACGTCAGAGCGGAAAATTCAATCTTAAACCGGTATGAATTCCATTGGAAAGTTTTTCAAAAAACGTTCCAAACCGGACTCGTCTTGTTAAAGATCCTTTTCAAGTCTTAATTATGATCGGAATACACAATAAATAAAGGACCTTACCGACAAAAAAATATTTTTTATGACCAAAAAGTTGGTCGATTTCACAAAATTTTTATCATTTTATACTGCTCTCCTTTTAAATTTTCGTCCTTTCCGCCGATTGACGAGGTGACTCGACTGTTCTTTTTATGTTGAAATGGAAAATTCATCATGAAATCGGCATAATTTTAATCGGAATGAAATATTTTACAAAACTGTAGAAAACGGCACCGCGGATCGGTTGGAAACTCCATCGGAAGATCAGAACAATATTCCGCCGGTCAACGAAGTCGAAAGCGGTATTGCCGAAACGATTACCCGTGTAATGAACCGATTCGGTCTTGATCAAAAATTTTTTGCGGAAATGGCGGGGGTTTATTGATTGTTTGACGTAAAAGATATATAATAGGAGATTCAAATCGGAAAATGAGGTATTTTCCGGAAGATTTAACTAATTTCAAGGAGAACGATCGTGAAATTCACCGTCAAATTGATAAGGCGAACCCTCGTAATCAGTCTCTGTTTCGGATTGGTTCTGACACTTTTGAGTGTGTCCGGATCCGCCGCTTCATCATCTTGCAGCACTTGTAAAAAGGGGAACGGAATGAAAGGCATTACAGTCAGCGATATCGATAAAACACAAGAAGGAAAAAAAGTAACCGCTTGGACACTCACCAACGCCAACGGACTCAAAGCGCAAATTCTGAACTTTGGGGGCGTTCTTTATTCGATGGAAGTTCCGGATAAAAACGGCAAACTGGAAAATGTCTCCTGTCGATACGCTTCTGTTGCCGAATATCAAAAAGAACGCCCGTTCTTCGGGTCGCTGGTTGGCCGATACGGTAATCGAATCGCCAATGGAAAATTCACCGTCGACGGAAAAGAATACACACTCGCCTGCAATAACGGCAAAAATTCGCTTCATGGCGGTCTGTTGGGGTTCGATCAGGTGATCTGGGACGCCGAGCCGTTTTCCAATGATCAGGAAGTCGGACTGATTCTGAAATACAAGGCCAAAGACGGCGAAGAAGGCTATCCCGGCAATCTTGATGTTACTGTCGTTTATACACTGACCGACAAGAACGAACTGAAAATTGATTATACCGCCGCTTGCGACAAGGCAACGCCGATTAATTTGACGAATCATACATTTTGGAATCTCGGCGGTTTTCTTTCCGGTTCGATACGGGATCATGTTCTCCAGCTTGGCGCCGTCAGCTATCTTCCGACCGATGATACCCTCATTCCGACCGGTGATATTCTTAAAGTTGATGGAACGCCGCTTGATTTCCGTACCGCCAAACCGATCGGAAAAGACATCGACCGCGTTAAAGAACCGCAATTCAACGGCGGTTATGATCATTGTCTGATCCTGGACCCGAAGACGGACGCCGACGGGTTCCGTTTCTGCGCCAAAGTCCTCGACCCCAAATCCGGCCGGGTCATGACGATCAAAACAACCGAACCGGCCGTTCAATTTTATTCCGGAAACTTCCTGGACGGTAAAACCGGATACGGCGATTATAAATATGAAAAACATTACGCGTTCTGTCTTGAAACGCAGCATTATCCCGATTCGCCGAATCAGTCGAAATTCCCGAACACGATTCTGCGCCCGGGTCAAACCTATCGGCATACAACCGTTCATACGTTCTCTGTTGAACCGTAAGCAAGGTAAATCGGTTCTGATCCCCTTTATATAATTATTGACCGGTCCGGACCAATCTTCGAACCGGTCATTCAGTCCTGTGTTTCAGAATTCAGAATCTTAAAAGACAAGGAAAACAGATCTTATGAAAATAACAGTGATCATTGCTCATCCCAATACGGATAAAAGTTTCAATCACGCGATTGCCTTAACGGCTGCCGAAACGCTCAAAGAGATCGGGCATGACGTAACCATTCTTGATTTATACAAAGAAAATTTCGATCCGGTTCTTACTCTCAACGAAGAAAAGCTGGACGTGTCCGAATTGCCGGAACAGATCCGGAACATGATGCGGACCGTTCAGGAATCCGATGGATTGATCTTCGTCCATCCGAACTGGTGGGGGACTCCTCCGGCAATTCTCAAAGGTTTTCTTGATCGGGTTTTTCGTGTCGGATTCGCTTACAAATTTTCTCCGGACGGTGTTCTTGCCCTGTTCAAAGACAAGACGGCACAAATATTCACAACATCCAATACTCCCCGGGACGTCGAAATTTCCGTTTATGGCGACCCCTTGGAAAATTTCTGGAAAACTGTCGTTTTCGGACTTTGCGGCTGCCGCTCGTTCGAACGCAGAAATTTCGAATCGATCATTATGAGTTCTCCGGAAGATCGTCAGAAATGGCTGGCTGAAGTTGCCGAAACCATCAAACGCCGCTTCCAATAATACACCGTTTCCAATATAATTATTGAATTGATCCTTTTATTTTCCGTTGAAACGTTAAAAGAACAGTCAATTCAAAAAATCAAACGGTAAAAAAACGAAAATTTTAAAATATTGGCCCCGAAAACAGATCAGGAAGATCTTAACAGGCAAAAAGTGACTAAAGAGCTGATCATTGGCAATTTAACGATTGATCCGCCGGTATTATCCGCGCCGATGGCCGGATTGAGCGATCTCCCTTGGCGCCGTCTTTTGCGGCAGCTGGGAGGGGTTGGTTTGATCGGTCAGCGCCCGGGCTTTTGTCTATTGCGATGCCGCCGGTAATGATCTTCCTGCCCGGCTTAACGGCGTCGAAACGGAACCGCGTCCGCTTGCGGTTCAGATCTGGGACAATACCCCTGAAACGCTGCGCGAAACCGCTAAAAATCTTGTCGAACGATATCATGTCAGTGTCGTTGATATGAATTTCGGTTGTCCCGCCCCAAAAATCGTAAAAAATTCGGCCAGCGGATCCTGGCTTCTGCGCGATCCCGAAAAAGTCGGACAGCTCGTCGGACAGGTCGTCAGAATTTGCGCTCCTGTTCCCGTTACGGCAAAAATACGACTCGGTTTAACGTTCGATACGATCAATGCTGTTGACGTTGCCCAAGCTGTTGAAGATGCAGGCGCGGCCGCCTTGACGGTTCACGGTCGGACAACAAGCCAACTCTATCGCGGAGAAGCGGACTGGAACGAAATTGCCAAAGTCAAGTCCGCGCTGAAAAAGATCCCCCTGATCGGAAACGGCGATATTATTTCTGTCGAAAATGCCGTTGATCGACTGACCAATTATCCGGTGGACGGTATTATGATCGGACGCGCCGCGCTGGAACGGCCCTGGATCTTTCATCAGATCCGGCAGGCTCTCGCCGGACAGGACGTCGAGTCCGACCCCGGTCTTGACCGGCAGCGGGATCTTATGCTCGATCATCTGCGTTATTCCGTCGAACATTACGGACAGGAAAAAGGCGTCAAACTCATGCGCCGATTCGCCTGTTTCTATTCCAAGGGAAAATACGGCGGCAAAACATTTCGAACGGAGATCTGTCGTGTTTCCGATCTCGCTCATTTTCAACAGCTCATTGACGATCTCTTTAAAACTTCCTGACTGTCGCTGTTGTTCCTGTCTCTCTTTCAAGAAAAAGAGATCTGATTTTTCCCGCGCTGTTGATCGGACAAACAATAAAGTCAAACCGGTTCAAATTTCATCCCCGCGGGGATCTGTTTGTTGACAAAGGATCGGTCTTTTTTATTTGTGAACGGGCGCTGACTTCGCAACGTTAACCCGGTAATATTTCCATTTTCTGAATGAAAAGATCTTTGAGCCGCTCCGTATAACCGACGGATTGAAAAAATAGAGAATTCAGACAGTTTTTAACTGGAATTACTTGCGCAGCCGTTTGCGATCTGATACAATAATTCTGATCGTTTGAAGACGGCCGCAAACGGATCTTATTGGAGATCGATCTAATGAGATCCCCGACGAAAATGGGCTGTCTGTCTATTATTATTCAGTTTCGCATGAACAAAGGAGAAAATTCATGAAAAGAGCCTTCCTTTTACTGACCGCGGCCGCTGCGGTATTTTGTTTTCTTTCCCTTAATGAAGATCTGACCGCTGCCGGACCGAAAACGGTTAATGTTTTTGAAAAAGCGAACTTAAATGATTTCGGATTCCATCTTGTTGACGGAGCAAAAAAGGAAGATGTTTTTTCGATCAAAGACGGTGTTCTGACTGTTAAAGGCAAACCGTTCGGCTGGCTCGAAACCAAAGCTCATTATCGCAATTTCACCGTTAAAGGTGAATTCCGTTATCCTGATCCGGCCAATGCGGCCAATAGCGGACTTTTTATTCGCGGCAAACGAATCGCCGATAAGAGCGCCTTTTTACCCCGAACTGTTGAATGTCAGCTCCAGCCGAAAACCTGTTGCGATTTAATGACCTTTTTTGATATGCCGTTGGCCGGACCCGCCGATCGAAGTTCCGTTGTCAATCCGCATAAAGTGACAAAAGTCCTGCGTAAAGTCGAACGATTCAACGATGGCATTAAAGGCGCGATTACTGACTGGCAGAAAATCGAAGTCTACTGTTTCGAAAATGTTATTGTTGTTCGTCTGAACGGCGAAGTCGTTAATTATGCCGATAACGTCGATAATGTCGCCGGATTCATCGCGTTTCAGTCCGAAGGTGGCTTGATCCAGTTCCGCAATTTTACTATTACTGAAGAATAATTCCAGTAAAATGATATTAGCAAGGTGTATTCCAGCTAATAAATACCAATAATAATGAAGTTGATACGTTAACGCTTCTTTAGATTTGTTCCCGTAGGCCGCCTTTAACAGATTCTTTTGTATTTGTTTTTGACAAGCGAACAACGCGGGCGGAATATTTTTTTAGCGCGTTAGCGTTTATCGTGATCCAGCGCGCTTGCGCAGGCCGCCTTTAACAGATTCTTTTGTATTTGTTTTTGACAAGCGAACAACGCGGGCGGAATATTTTTTTAGCGCGTTAGCGTTTATCGTGATCCAGCGCGCTTGCGCAGGCCGCGCGTTGTTGTCAGAAGGCAAGAAAATAAAAAAGCCGTCCGGTCGATAAAACGGGACGGCTTACTGATTTGGTTTTGAACCGTATTATATGGCCGACGGCAAGATTTTCCGAATCGTTTTTTCGATTGTATTTGGAAAATTTGAATAAATGGGGAAAATCGGGTTGGGGCGATATAAAATTGAGATCAAACGAGTTCCTTGCGGGAACTAACGAGCGTTCGCAGTCTTTCCGCGAGAAGGGTGAAGTCGAACGGCTTGCGGAATGTTTCATTAATAATGGATCGATCAAAGCTGAGTCCGTCTCCGTCATCGGGAAGAAGAATGGCGATCAGAATGATTTCCGAAAATTCCTGACTTTTTCTCAGGTTCTGGCAGATCTGCAGTGCTTCCGCTTTTCCGATTGAGAAATCGACGACGATGCAGTCAGGATGAAAGCTTTCCGCTTGAATACCGGCGTCAAAGCCGCTCGAAGCGATCGCTACTTTAAATGATTTTTCTTCAGGAAGAACGTGTTTAACGTTCTCGATCAGGACGGAATCCTGAGCAACAACCAGGATCTTGGCGAGAGATTCGTCTTCCAGTCCGTAGACCGGCATGCCGTGCTCTTTAAGGAATTTGACCAGGTAATCTCGCGGAATTCGACGATCTTGGGATCCAGGAATCCGATAGCCCTTCAGTCGACCGGAATCAAACCATTTGCTCACAGTACGAGGGGCTACTTTACAGATCTTGGCGACCTGACCAGTTGTAAAAACTTTCATTACAGGCTCTCCGATTTATTTATACGCTAATACTTTAATGTTTTGAAAAAATCCATTCCTTGTGAAATTTTTCAATTTCATTTTGTCCGAACCGCTCTCCATCGCAGTTTTACTCGGGCAACCGGATGTTTTTCCGGGGAAAAGGTTTTCTCACATCCCCTTAAATGGTTTTTGATTAACCAGTACAACCGTTTTGATTGAATTATATTCGTCAAATTCTTCCGTGAATTATTAGTAAAAATTTTAAAATTATTGTTATTTATAAAATTAATACTTTCATTTTATCTTACTTTATCCTCTTCTGCCTCCAAAACGACCGAATCGGTTTACCGTAAGAAAATAATTCAAAATCCTTTGGCTCAATGGGGTGTATGGCTATTTTACCATTATTGGGTAATTCTGGCACTTTGGGGTTTATTTAAAAATCCCTCTTCGCCTTTTGGACAGACTGATTGTTTGCAGGGAAAGGTAAAAATTATTTACCTGTCAGCCTGAACATCAGGGCCTTAGTGCCGTCAAAAAGATAATCGGAAATATCGATGATTCAACTTTAACAAGATTATCCAATAATTCCTGTTAAAACGAATGAATCTAAAAAATGTGTTTCAACAGATGCCCGAGAGTAACAGTTATGACGATTTTAACGTTAAATGCCAACCAAAGTTTTTGACTTCTTGCTTTAACTCTATTTATTACAAGAGTTGCTTTATTGACTTGAAGAAAGTTGTATTATAATTTGACAAAAATAAAATACGTAAAATAAAAACATTGTAAAAATCAAAGAATTTTTGATTTAAGAAGAAAAAACAAGAAAAACGGACCGCCGAGAAGACTGGTTAAAATACCAACGGGAAGAATACCGGGATAGATAATTGATCGGGACAGAGTGAAACAACCGGCCAAAAAGAGGCCGCCGCCGAAAAACGAGATTGGAATCAAGTAAAAATGGTTATTTCCTGTGATCAGTCGGGCAAAATGGGGAGCCATCAGTCCGACAAAACCGATCGGTCCGCAGACGGAGACTAATATTGCCGTCAAAATTGAGGAAAGAAAGAAGAGTTTTTTGTTTAAAACAGCGGTTTCGACACCAAGAGAGGCCGCGCGCTCCTTTCCCAGAAGAAGGAGATTGAGTTCTCTTGCGTGTAAAAAGAGCCAGCCAAACGCTAAAAAGGTTATAATGTAAAGAAAAGTAAGTACTTGCGGTCGGCAGTAATCGATTCCGCCCATTGTCCAGCGAATCATTTTGAATGTTTGGGAAGGATCAGATATATATTGTAAAAAAAGGATCAGACTGGAAAAGAAATAATTAACGGCGATACCGGCCAGAAGCATTCGATGATCGGATCGGCGGCCTTTACCGGATAACCCCCAAACGGCCAGTATTGCGATCAAAGCACCGATAAAGGCGGAAAGAGCCAGAAAGGATCCGTTAAGGATATATAAATCGGTAAGTGCGAAAAAAGCGGCGAAATGAAGATAAAGAACCGCGCCCAAGGAAGCGCCGCCCGCAATTCCCAAGGTGAACGGACTGGCCAGCGGATTTCGGAATACCGTTTGAAGCATGAGTCCTGCCAGCGATAAACCGCTTCCGACCGCGAACGCAAGAAAAGTCTTGGGAAGTCTTTCGCCCCAAAATATTTGAGTTTCCGGCAATGATCCGGCAAAGATCCGGTCAGTCCAGGGAATTTCCCTGAAAACGTCCCAATGACTTACCATCGGCCCGGAAACAGCCAGAAGAACAAGTCCGGCCAAACTGATCAGGACAAGAAAAACCAAGAGTCCCAACAGTTTTAATCCTGTTTGTAATCCTTTTGATCTCATAAATATTCCGGGGTTGATTATTCGGTCCAAAGACTGTTGACAATAAAAAACATTAATCCCGTTTTGCTTTTTTTTATCGAAGGCGATGTCCGCCCGAGTCTCTTGGGAGGTGACAATGTCCGTCAGGAAAAATAAAGGAAAAAACTCTTGAAATCGGAGCGTAAAACACGACTGGTCGATTTTGGTATAATTACATGGTCGACACTAATAATTGCACTTTCAAAAAAGTGTTAAAATAGAGAAACTGATATTGAAAACAAGAGAATCTTTTGTTGCTGTTTGAATTACGTAAAAAAATCAACAGCCAAAGGAGTCTCAAGGATGAGCAATAAGACGCAGGATGCGAATTATTGGTTCAACAGTTTTATTATAGCGATTGGTTCAGCAGTGGTCAAGACAACGCGAAAACATTAAAGACACTTTTATCGGGATTGATGAAAACATCTCAGCCGGGGGCGGTTTATTCTTGGATTCGGGCATCCGGATCACAAAAAACCTTTCAGACAAATTACTATCAACTCAAGCGAATCGGCCAACAAAAGGAAGAAATTGCAAAATCGCAAAGAGCATTAATAATATTATATTCATAAATTGACTCTTCGGAATGACCTCGCTTCGTCATTTTTCCTGTTCATCGGTAAAAGAATCAAAAGTATGTCTTTTCTGTCGCGTTTTTTTCCGTCATTTCCGCCGAATCCGCCTATTCACGGTGTAAATTGGCCGATCTTTTGACGTTATAACAGAAAATTCATGATGAAATCGGTGTATTAATGGAAATAATAAAAAGTATTGAAAAATATGGTATAAAATAAAATTATTTGACTGTCTGCGCGAAAGTATTGATTGCCGGTCCGGGCAGTCTGGTTACAGAACAGACGAAATAAAAAGGTCATTAATATTAATATAGAGTATTTTTGCGAAAATTCATTTTTATACAGAATTTGTTGCGCGGCGGGAGATCTTCGAATTCGAAAAATAGACAGACGATCATTGAGAGAAGATTTTTGTATTTATTGTATAAAAGAAACAAAAACATCAGGTTTTATTATTCTTCTGATAATTATTTTCTTAACGAATGCCGAAAATAGATAAAAGATCCGCAGGTCGAAATTTTGTTTAAGACCGAAGAACAGTTACTTTAAACGGAAAATTTGTTAAATCGGAAATTTCTCAACAAAATAGAAAAAAAGACTTTTCTTCTGTAAGAGATTTAGCCGAATATGGGGAGGAAAGGGGTCTTCACAGACACGTCCTCATATACGAAACCTGCTGAGAATGGATATTTTCGGAAGTGAACGAAAAAATAGATGTCGTTTTTTCGGGATCATTACTGAAAAATCGGTGGAACGAGTATACAATCAACGTAACAATCATATTTTAAAACGAACAGATCTGAAAAGATTTTGTTCTGCACCAGGAGGGAAGGCATGCGACGTTTGTTCGTTACAATGATGTTTGCCTTGGCTATTGGAATGAGCGCTTCGGCGGCATTTGCCAGTAATCAGACAGAGGCCAACAAAATCGCGCAGGAATTGGGCGCAAAATATCCGCAATATAATATCGAGGTGGCCTACCAGGAGGGTAAAGTCCGTCTTCGGGGAAATGTTGCGACAGAAACGGAACGGGGAGAAATTACCCGTTATGTTGAGCAGATGCCTCAGGTCAAGAGCGTGTCTGAGATCTTTACGGTTGTCTCCAGTGTTGAAAAACCGCTGGTTGGCAATACCTCGACGCAGTCAAGTTATCTTCCGATCAACGCCGGAACGAATAATACGGTGATTGATCAGGGACATGTTCTTTCCGTTGCAGCGGAGAAACCTGTTTTGGGGGGAGCAAAACTGACAACAGAAGAATCGGCAGCCCCGATGCTTAAACAACCTGTTGTTGCTCCGGTTCAGAATAAAGTTGCCGCGAAAAGCAATAACAGTGAATTTCCCGCGATTGGACTTCCTGCCTCGGAAAACAACGTTAATATGCTTCCGGTTCCGAAAGTTGGAATGACCGTTGAAGCGCCTGTTGTTCCTGCCGCCGCGCCTGCCGCCGCGCCCGCACCCGCTCCGGCTCCGGCTCCGACACTTCCGAATCTTCATGTCAACCGCGAAGCCAATAACTTTGTTGTCGATGGTAATAATAAACCGCTTGGCGCTCCGATTAACGGCGCTGCCCCGGTTCAGTATCAGCCGCAGCAGGTTTATGGCAATCAGGGACCGCAAGGTCAGCCGATTGTTCCTGGTCAGACCACTCAGCCAAATATGCCCGGATACGCTTGGCCTTCTTACGCGAATTATCCCAACTATTCGCAGGTTTCCTATCCGAAACAGTATGGCGCCGGGGCCTTCCCCTATGTCGGACCTTTCTATCCTTATCCGCAAGTTCCGCTCGGATGGCGCAAGGTTACGATGGAATGGCATGACGGTTACTGGTGGCTCGATTTCAACGATGGATCCAATACCGGACCGTTCTCTCCTCTCTTCCGACAGCCGACGAAATATCGTTAATGGTTAATCTAAGACAGGGACTGTTCAAAAATTCAGCCAAAACAGGAACGGTCCCTCTAGTCTGCTGTTGATTGCAATGGACACGTGAACCCCTTTCAACAAAAGTATACCGATTTCATGATGAATTTTCCGTTATAACGTCAAAAGAACAGCCGATTCACGTTGTCTGGCGGCGGAAATGACGGAAAATTTAAAATAAAAGCAGTATAAAACACCAAGGGCAATAATAATATCAGCGCTTGATCTCGGTGTTGCCGGTTAACGGACCAGTATTCAGCCAGTCAAGCGCTCCCTGAAGCGAATCGAATTCGCCGTTGAGTTGCGCCTGAAAAGCCTGCTTGAGCAGATCGCCTATTTGGATCCCCGGCTGAAATCCCAGTTTGATCAGATCGCGGCCTTGAAGAATCGGTTTCGGTTTATTCTCCGCGATTTGCAGCCGCAAGGCGGTCTCAAGCCATAAATCGACAGGAAAACGAATGGCGGCCGATCCCGGATCGGATCCCGCGGGAAAACAACCCAAGGCGTCCGCCTGACATAAACGGGTCCAAAGCCGAATACTCGCCGGATCAAGACGGCAAGCCAAATGCCGCGCTGTTTTGGGCGAGATCTCTTTATTATAGATCGGACTGATCGCCGACATGTGTTCGCGGATCAACGGAATCGTCTTTTTAATAATCGAAATCGGTGTCTTCATCTTGTATAAAAAATTGGCCGCGGGGCTGGTTCCGGCCGATGCGTGTCCCAAAGAACGAAGGACGCCATTTTCATCCGGCGCGGTTGTTTTCGGTTTGCCGAAATCATGTCCAAGTGCCGCGAACATCAAAACAAGCGCGTCTTCCTCTGAAAAAGCGTCTTGTGTTCCGCTCAAGGATCTAATAATCGCCGAAGCCTGCTCACACACGTTTTTGGTATGAGTCCAAACGTCTCCTTCCGGATGCCATTGAGGATTTTGCGGACAGCCAACCAACGCGGCCAGTTCCGGAAAGCATTCGATCCAGCCGGTTTGACGGAGAACCTCCAGTCCGACGGCGGGAAAGATCCCCTTTAAGGCCCATTTCTTCCATTCTTCATAAATACGTTCTTTCGAAAGCATTGGAAATTCGGGCAAAACTTCGCGGCTGTATTGAATCGTTTGCTCGTCCATTGAGAACCCGAATCGGGCGGCGAACTGCATTCCGCGCAGAACACGGAGCGGATCGTCTTTGAATGCGGGCCCGACTGCCCGCAATATTTTCGCGTTCATGTCCTTTATTCCGCCGTATGGATCATAAAAAGATCCGTCTTCCCGCATACCAATAGCGTTGATCGTAAAATCGCGCCGGGAAAACGCGATTCGAGGGTCGAGAAAAGGATCCGAATTTACGTCGAATCCTTTATGACCCGGCGCCATTTTCGATTCCCGGCGCGGAAGCGCGATATCAATTTCATTATCTACCTTGAGAACACCGAAACTTTTTCCGACCAGGTTGACATGAAAACAAGACTTTAGGATCCGAACGATTTTTTCATAAGGAAGTCCGTAAACTTCAATATCAATATCTTTGGAGGTCAGATCCATCAGAAGATCCCGAACGAAACCGCCGACGATCATGACTTCCGACGCTCCGCCCGATCGAAGAAGAGAAAATATTTTTACAATTTTGGAAGAAATTTTTTCGTTTGTTTTTTTGCCGAATTTGTTTTTAAAAGTCATGTTGAAAATTCCTTGATTTTCCGTATTTTATCGATTGTCGTCAGTTATTTTCACTTTTCTGTCAGAGCATTATAGATTTTAAAGAAGATCGGGCGGATCCTTATTCCGAATTCGAAACAAGATCACTTTTCAAAGCCGAAAAGTACAGTTTGCGCCAGCTCCAGTAAAGAAAGATCAATCCGGTCAGACGCAGAATCCATCCTGTCAAAAAAGCTAAATGATAATAGGAGATCTGATAATCGACAAAAGGGAGAGAGAACACAAAATTTTTAAAACGGTCGAAAATCCGTCCTCCGATCAAAGAGGCGGTTCCAAACGCGAAAGTCGAGACGGTAAAATAGAGCGCAATGTATGATGATCGTCCATCCGGGGGGGCCAGCGACAAGATCAGATTGTTCATGCCGACATTAACACCGATCCAGGCGATCCAGACAAGCGCCGCGCCGATAATGAGCCACCAGCGGTCCGGGTCCGAAAACAGATAAAAAAGGGGACCGCAGGAGACGATCAGAAGAGCAAGGGCGGCGGCGAAATAATTCCCCTTGCGTTCGATCAGTCGGGCCGTACCCGGCGCGGACAACATCTGCCCGACTCGGGTAACCGATTGAAGCGCTAACGCGGTCAGCATCGAAACACCAAGCAGACGGATCTGAAAAACCGATTGAGCGCTTTGCGTCAGTCCGTTGGCCGTTTGGATCCAGGCGCCAAAAAGAAGAATCGGAAGAAAGACGGACGACCGGATCGGAGCGGTCAGCCGCTGAAAACGCTCTTGAAGTGTTTCCGCTTTTTTCCAGGGAACTTCATCAATAGTCAGCAGCGGCCCTGAAGCGGTCAAAAGAAAAACAATTCCAATTATTGTCATTGGAAAATAGATCCGCCATTGATCTTCCGGCGCAAAAAGATCTTTCGGACAGAGCCAGGAATAAAGGCCGGCCGTCAGCATTGCGGGTATTTGTCCGCAGATCATGGCGCGCTCTCTTCGGGCTAAAAAACGGGCCCTTCTTTTCTGACAGACAAAATCTCCGATCCAGGACCAAAGAGAAACGGTTGCGAAGTATTCGATCAGATGATAGCCGCCCCAAATCAAGCCGATCAGACAAAACACCGCCGTCAGATCAGAGACAGGCAGACGCGAAAGGACCGGCATCAATAAAGGAAGCAAAAGCAGGATCAGCGGCGAAAGAAAGTATCCCGCAATACAGATCCTTCGACGACTGCCCGACCAGTCGATCAGATCCGGAGCGAATATCCTTAACAAACCAATCAGACGCGGTGCCGCAATGATCCAGGCAATGGCCAGTCCGATCTGCGCCGGATCTTCCTTTTTACAGGCCAGTGCGTTAATCATGTATATTATTAGCGACGTACTGATAAAACCGTTGCCCAGCCCCCAAAGAAACGCGTTCCAACAAAACTGACGTTCGCCCCGGATCCGGGCGGCCGTTATGATCTCTTCATTCCGACCGTTTTCTTGATCGGAAGAAGACAGGCCGATCGATTCTTGAGCCGCCCTAATACCGATCCTTTCCGGACAAGATCCGTTCTCATGCGGCAAATGATCCGATCTCCTCTTTGACGATTCCGGCGCCGGGGTCATTGGCCGCCCCGTTTGGCGTTTAATTCCGCGATTATCCCCGAGGCCCCCTGCGTTAAAAGTAGATCCGCCGTTTCAACGCCCAGCTGCCGAGCCGCGGTTTCCTCCGAGCCGCTAAGCGAAATTGATCTGATCGCATCGAACTGATCCGTTCCGTCCAGCGAAAGAATTCGTCCCGAAAGCGTCAGATCCCCCCCGTCTTCCGACCAGGAAGCAAGCGCTCCGATCGGGGCAATACACCCTCCCTCCAGCCGTTCAAGCATGGCCCGTTCCGCAAGGATCCCCCAATGTGTTTTTCTGTCATTAATTCGACGGACTGTTTCAATTGTCCAATAATCCTCTTTTCGCGTTTCAATCGCCAACGCCCCCTGTCCGACGGCCGGAAGAAAATCGGGCGCGTTCAGATACCCCGCGATCCGTTCAGCAAAACCGAGTCGCTCAAGTCCGGCGGAGGCGAGTATAATCGCGTCGAACTCACCCTGATCCAGTTTGCGTAATCGGGTATCGACGTTCCCCCGAATATCCGTTATTTCAATATCGCGCCAGCAGTCGGTCCGATCCGGTTCATGTTCTATCAGTTTTTTAAAAAGATGTATCAATTGTGTTTTTCTGCGA
>CAZZEF010000068.1:16391-19353 GCA_964652875.1 uncultured Planctomycetaceae bacterium | reverse complement strand
TAATAATGAAAGACGTAATAATGAAAGACGTAATAATGAAAGACGTAATAATGAAAGACGTAATAATGAATAGTTCGTTACAGCGATTCGGTTTCACCGCCGGCGATAGTACCATAAGCGCCCCAGACTCCGAAGGGACTCTTCATAGCCTTGTTATTGGGATCCGTCGTTGTATTCTGATCGCCGCAATTGATTGTTTCGGAAATAAATTTGACGGCACCGTCACCAAAGACCGCGTTAACGCCGCCGGAATGATAACTTCCGGCACTAACAAGAGAGTTGCTGTAATGAGCTGTTCCATTGAGACAGTGAGGCGAATTCGGAGGCATAACCGTTTCAAAAAAAACAACAATACAGTTGCCGTAATAGGCCAAGAATCCCCGTGTATTTCCGTTAGGCGTCAGGGTATCTTTTATCATTCGATGATCAACCGTATCGGCGATTGTTACGCACTGACTCGGCGATTTTCCGGAAGAACCCCAAGAACTCATCGCGACTCCCGAAAGAATAAAACGGGAAGTGCTTTGAATGGAGTTGACCGTTTCGGAAACGGCGATTGTATTGGAAGTTCCGTCGATCAGATCAGCCATTGACCGATAGCGAACATTGCCTTCATAGGCGCGTCCGCCGCCGAAATATCCTCGCGTATTCGTATCTGTTTCTCCCCCCAGGAAGAGACAGTCGCCCATACTTCCGCAATAACTGGTGCGCGTAAAAGTGGCTCCATTTTCTACATTTTTGTAATAAGAAGCCGTTAGAGCGGCGGCATCGGACGGGCAGGACATGTGCGGAACAACGCCCATAAGCGCTTTTATTCCGGTGTCTGCATAACTTGGCCATCCGCCCTGTTTGTTACCTTTGGAAATGAATTCTTCATAACGGGCCTGCTGTTCACAGAAAGGAAGCAGCATCATATGAAAACTAACCAGTCCCCAGTTAATAGTGTCATTTCCGGTTCCTTTATAATTACCCTGTCGGCAAGGGACCAGTGAATTGTAAATATCATGATAATTATGCAGTGCTATTCCGATCTGTTTCAGATTATTGGTGCATTGCATACGCCGGGCCGCTTCCCGCGCCGCCTGAACCGCCGGCAGCAGCAGTCCGATTAAAATACCGATGATCGCGATCACGACCAACAGCTCAACCAACGTAAACGCTTTTTTTGACATAAAGGCCTCCGATTAAATGAAAATAGTGCAAATATCAACGCTATAATTCCGATCAAGAAGTATTTTAATAGTTTTATAATAAAAAGTCAACGAAATATTAATATGCAAATGAAAAAAATAAAAATATTTTTCATTAAATGATGAGAGCAAAACGGTCCTCCGGCAATTATTTGGTATAGATCGAAACAATGTCTGAACCCCGGCTGCAAAGCGGGACAACAGGAGTATTTCTCTCGTTTGGTACGCGTACTTTGCCCATTTTTTTCTGGTCCGCAGGATTGTCCCCGACCAATTTCTTGTATTAAAAGAAATTTGACAACCGTCTGCCGGTTGCTGTTTAATACATAAAGTTCATCGTAACAGTTCCGCTCTGTCTGTCAGGTACGATCCCAAAAACGCTTGAGTCCAAAGTTGCAATCGAAAGAAAAAAGATCTGATTCCGACGAAATTTTTACGAGAAGCCGCATTTCGGATCAGTCCGGTTCCCAAAAACGTAACCGATTGCGGTAAAAATGTTCGATCAGAAACATGAGTTTTCGGTCTCCAATCATTTTGCGCCTTTATGGTTGATTTTTTATGATTTTTTCATACTTAAAGCGGGAGGACAACAATCACTCCAGGTTCAGTCTGTATCTCAAGTCGATAACCGCCTCCTGTTGGTTTCGATTGTCTATTGGTCTGGAAACCTCACATAAATTGCTGAATCATTTTATTTACTGATAAAACAAAATGAAAATTATTTCCTGAAACGATCTGCCGTCGATTGTGTGACGAGCCCTTTTATTGAGGGCTCTTTGGAGACATTTAGACTATTTCAAGCTTTTGACCGTGTTGTCTGAAGTTGGATTGTAATGAAAATCTTCTGTTTTTCCCTTACGGATAATATATTGATCGGCGTTCTTTTCTGTGAGCAATACCCCTTCAATTCGGTAGTTTTCGAAAGTGATGTTTCGAATGGATCCGTCTTTTTCGCCATTACCGTCGAAAAACGATCGGCAAAACGGTTTTTTCATTACCGTAAAATTGCGAAAAACGAGGTCGGACACATGCCCCAGCCCTTCATTGTAGGTCACGATGGTTCCGTTCGGAATTTTCATAGAAAAATTATTCTTGATTTGGATTGCAATGGTCATTCGATTCTTGATCTCTGACCTTACGTTTTCAGCGACAAGATGACGATAATGGATACCTTCGCCGTTGGGGGTACCTTTCATGTTATTCAAGGTAAAAATCGCATGGTTGTAATGTTTTTCCCTGGGGGGATATTTCTGATTGAGAAGCGTATCAACATCTCCGATCAGATCAACGCCGTTGATATAAATATCACTTGTATCGGAATTACTGTTCCAGCCCATTACAAACGCGCTTCCAAATCGTTCCAGATAATGAACGGAATCGTAAACTTGAGTTCCAGTTTGTGTAATATGGATATTATCATCCATGGTTTTTAAGAAGCATCCGCGAATGATTGAGTTTTTGCCTCCTGATATTCCGTCAGTACAGGCAGCCCAACCCATAATTTTTATATTATCCGCGGTCAGTTTCGAGAAAACAACAATATTGGCCCCGGGGGCATCGGTAAGAATAATGTCAGAAACATGAATTTTCGTTTTGCCTGTCCCCTCATGAATCATTTGATGGTTGCTAAACCATTCTTTTTCATGCGGATAATCTATTCCGGATAAAATACCGGGTCCGAAAATCTTCACTTCCTTCAAGGATTTATCGAATCGAATATTTCCTTTGACGTAAGCACCGCCCGCCAGATAGAGATTCGGTTTTTTCAAGGT
>CAZZEF010000068.1:14002-16381 GCA_964652875.1 uncultured Planctomycetaceae bacterium | reverse complement strand
ATTGATCTGATGGATCCCCGGACCGAAATAATGGGTATCCTCCGTTTCCGCAATTGGACGGTCTTTTTCAATTTTGACTGGAAAAAGAAAAAGCGGGTCGCGTTCATGTCCTTTGATTTCAACCAAAAGATTGACCGGATGATTAAGTGTCAGTCGGATCGTGTTATTAACAATTTCAAATGGGATTCCTCTTGATAAAGGGCGGATCACCGCTGAATCGATTTTCTCGTTTTTTACCTTGATCACGACAACAATTTCTTCTTCAAACGCGAACGATGTCCAATGATTGGACTTGGTCATGTAAGGTCGTCTGTCCGGTTTGGAATCGTTTGCGCTTTTATAAATGAAGGAGGGAAATTCCTTTCCGTTTTGAGAAATTGACACTTCATAAAGATCGGATTCATACAAATTATTCGGAAGCGGAGGAAAGGTTTCCAATGCGGCAGAAGTCATTAATACCGTTGTAAAAAAAACAAACAATGCAATCAAAATTTTTCTGATCATTTTATGGTGTACTTTCATAAATCTTTGTTCAGCAGAAAAACAAATACAGAAATAAGACCCCGTTTGTTATTGAATGAATTATACTTCTTTTATTTTAAATTTTCCGCACTCTCCGCCGATTGACTGCGTGAATCGGCTGTTCTTTTGACATTGTAATGGAAATTTCATCAAGAATCGGTATATCAGCATAAATGGGCTCCATTAAAAGGGGAGACACTGAAAACAGCAGATTGAGGAAAGTTATGACATTACGTATTGCAAAAACGAATCGAACGCTCGAAAATTTATGAAAATTAATTTCCCTAAATATTTAATTATACACAAACGCTTGACCTTTCGCAAGCAACTTTTATTTATTTTGAGTATTTCGTAAAATTTGTGTATGTGACTTTGGACTGTTAAGGATTGAGAACAGGTACTTCTTTCCGGTTTTTCTGATCAAACAAATCATAATGCATAAAACATACATATAATTTTATACTGCCCTCATTTTAATTTTCAACAGTCCCGTCGATGATTTTGTGAATCGGCGGATCTTTTGATATTGGAAGAGAAATTTATAATGGATTTGGGGCAAAGAGATCCGTATTTCATTTTATGAAAATTATGATATTATATATAATAACATTTGAAATTTCAAGTTTCAGTTCGGGCGACTTCATAAACCGATTTTTTTCACTCATAAAACAGAAAAGTAAAAATGAAATGATTCAAATGAATAAAAAACGATCAATGGATATTCTGTACTGCTTAAATTTTAACTTTTCCGTCATTTCCGCCGATTGACAGTGTGAATCGGCTGTTCATTTGACATTTTAAAGGAAAATTCATTATGAAAATGGTACAGCGTTTTTGAGCTTACAAAATACGAGTTCAAAAAATCGAAAATGGTGTTATGTAACGGTATTCTTGTTGTAAAAAATAAATAAAAGCGATTAATCAAAAAGGTTTGTTTATGCTGCGGCCTTTTTATTTTGTAATTTTGCAGCAAACAGATAAATAATATTAACAGTAATAAAAACAGGGAGAAAAGATGGAATTTTTTGAAGCCGTCAAAAGTCGGGCAAGTTATCGGGATTCATTTAAAGATCAGGCGGTTCCGCACGGGGATCTGATCAAAATAGTTGAAGCGGGAATACAGGCGCCGTCCGGCATGAATTGTCAAACAACATCGTTTATTATTGTTGACGATGCTGTTTTATGCGGAAAAATCGCTGAAATACTCAATAATTCATTCTGCCGAACCGCCCCGGCTTTTATAGTTTGCGTTGTCGATAAAAGTCCGGTCTTCAACGGCACTTCCTTTTATCGGGAAGACTGCGCGGCCGCGACGGAAAATATTCTTTTGGCTTTGACCGACTTGGGATATCGGTCTGTTTGGCTTGACGGAGTTCTTAAAGTCAACGGTATCGCCGAACGAATCGCCGGTCTGCTGAAGGTCCCGGAGGACCGTTTTGTTCAAATAATCCTGCCGGTTGGCGTTCCTGTTAATAAAATCGAACAAAAAGAAAAACTTTCTTTTGAAAAAAGAGCCTTTTTTAACACTTGGAATGGAAAATAGTAAATATTCAACGGGGCAAATTACCGATAAACAGGATAAGTTGCATAACTAATTCCTTGGATATTATTAAGGACAGAAAAATGACAGATCTTAAAGTAATAGAGCCCCGAACGAACAAAGAACGAAATCAGTTTTTAAATTGCATTTGGGATTTTTACCAAGGCGATCCTAACTGGATTCCTCCGCTTCGAATGGATCAGAAGGAGATGGTCGGTTATTCCAAAAATCCGTTTTATGACGAAAACCGGATCAAGAACTTTATCGCCGTAAAAAATGGAAAGACGGTAGGCCGAATTTCAGCGATTTGGAATAAG
>CAZZEF010000068.1:9419-13992 GCA_964652875.1 uncultured Planctomycetaceae bacterium | reverse complement strand
GGACGGCGTCGGTTTTTTTGGCTTTTATGATTCAATTGACGATCAGGAAACCGCGGACGCTCTTTTTGATACGGCTGGTGACTGGCTCCGAAGTTTGGGAGTCAAGGTATTGCGCGGTCCGATGAATCCGTCGATGAACAATACGCTTGGCCTTTTGATCGACGGGTTCGATACTCCGCCGTTTTTCATGATGACGTATAATCCACCGTTTTATGAAAAGCTGTTTGAAAATTACGGGTTCAAAAAATGTCAGGATCTTTACTCGTTTTGGGGGGAGATCGAAATGCTGCCCAAAGTCCGAGAAAAGTATTTGCATATTTGCGAAATGATCCAGGAACGGCATCAGGCGGTTGTCCGTCCGTTGGACACAAAGCATTTTCAAAGAGATGTTGAACTTTTTTTGGATGTTTATAACCGGTCAATGACGAATACTTGGGGATTCGTTCCATTTTCGCCGGCGGAACTCAAGCATATGGCCGGTTCGCTTAAATGGCTGATCGTTCCGGAACTTGCTCTCGGTGTTGAACTGGAAGGAAAACTGGTTGGCGCGACATTCGGACTGCCTGACTACAATCCGCGCATCAAAGAGATCAACGGGTCGCTCTTCCCGTTCGGTTTTCTGCATCTGCTTCGGCATAAGGAACGAATTAAAAAGATCCGCGTGATCAGTACCAATGTTTTGCCGGAATATCAGATGCTGGGACTGGGACTTGTCCTGCTCAACGCGCTGGTGCCCAAAGTAATGGAATGGGGCATTAAGGAAGCGGAATTCTCCTGGGTCTTGGAATCGAATGAATTTTCCCGCGGAAGTCTTGAAAAGGCGGGGGCCATTCGCAATAAAACCTATCGTGTTTACGATAAAAACCTCTAACTCAAACTGAAGGAATTATTCTGCGGTCAGCGAAAACAGCCGCAGCGCTGAAAGCAGAATAATTCGATCTAACAAGGCCGCTTGATCCGTTGACAGGAATAAACACAAGATCAATTAATAAAAGCGGCCTTTTATACCAGAATTTACTTTTTATAAAGAGCGAACTTATTATAAAAACGTGATTTCGTCCGGTCCAATAAGATAAATAATTTCATCGGACAGATCAATCGATTTGTTCTTTTCATTGAGGGGGACCGGATTGCCGAGATAGTCGCAGGCTTTTTCAACCTTGCCGTTAATGACGCATTTTCGGGAAGTTTTTTTCAGGGGTGCCCAAAGAGCCCAAGCGATTTTTCCATCTGGCCGTCGCCAGGAAACGATGGACAGGTTCTCTTTCAGTTCATGCTGAATCGCGGCAGATCCTTCCGGACGGACGGAAGTCAGCGTTTTCCAGGCATAATAGACCGGTTTGGGCGAAAGATCGGCGTGAACGATACCGAAATGATCTTCACTGTATCCCGGGTCGCGTTCTTCGGAGATGAATTCGTACCAGAAATATTTTTCGGTCTCCGCGTTCAAGGCGGTCAGGATCGATTGCGGGAACCAAACGGCCTGATTGCGAACGTTGGTGCTGTTACCGAAAACGGTGAGCAGACTGCAGACGATAATGTTTCCCTTGATGTCTTTATTGTTCAGTTGGTAAAGGGCGGCGATGACTCCTTCGAACCCGTTCGATCGGGCTTTCATTAAAGGAATCATCCGGTCTCCTTCCCGAAGAGCGTTATCGTCGAGAAAACGCATGCCCTTTAAATTCGGAAGTTTCTTTTTTGCTGCCTGAATAACTTTATCGTTGATGTATCGCGGTTTGCTTTCGCTCTTTTCGGTGAAAAAGACAGGGGCTTCTTTCGGTACGTTCTTTTGTGTCCACCAGGCATACCAAGAGATCCCGAGCGGCTTGCAGTATTTGGTTCCGCAAAAACGGGAAGTGTCGGATGAGACGTGTCCGTCCTCCGTTTTGGTTCCGTAATAGAACGGAATACCGCCGGTTAAAAAGATCGTTCCTCCTTTTTTTACATAACGATAGATAGCGTCATAAAAAGGTTCAGGACAAGTTTGGGAGGGGGGCAGAAAGAGAACGGGATATTGGTTCGGGTCGAGATCGGCCAGTTTTTTTTGATCGACCGCTTCGGAAGGACAGCCCGGGGGGATAAGGCCGTCGGCGGATCCGTCGGCGAATCGGGCACAGTCGTCATATTGTGAATCGTAAAAGAACGCGATTCGTCCTTTAATACCGTCAGGAAAAAGAAGGGAAAAAGCGGCGTCAGCGATTTGCATTTCGCAAGGAGCGTATAATCGGGGGGTCGGCCAGCCCATTTCCGTGATCCAAATCGGACGGGACGGAAGAATGTATTTATTCATCAGATCCTTGAATTTTCTGATATCGTCCCTGAACTTTTGCGTCTCTTCGACCGATTGAAGACCCGACCGGTAAGGATGGATGTTCATAACATCGAAATAGCGACCGGCCCCGAACTCAAGCGTCTTTTCAAAATACTGATGCGGAACACCGGCCAAGCCTCCGTAAACGACTTTCAAACGCGGATCAATTTCTTTGATCGTTTCAAAGGTCCGCTTTAAAAGTTCAACGTAATACTCCGGTTTGGGTTCGTCGCCGAGTTCCTTGGAAACATTATGTTCGTTCCAAACTTCCCAGTATTCCAACCGATCTTTATAATGGGTTACTGTCTGCTGGACATATTCGCACCATTGATCCAAATGTCTGATGGTCGGGATCATGTTCGGAGCGGGATGTTCCAAAATGGGAAGAATTTTCATTCCGTATTTTTCCGCTTCGTCGAGCAGATGGTCGGTCATCGCGAAATTCCAGGATCCGTCCTTTTTCTGAAGGATCCGCCAGGAGAAATCGGTTCGGATCCAGCGAATACCCGCTTCCCGCATTACCTGAAGATTTTGGGGGATCTGCTGATGTTCAAGTTGGACAATGCTCAAATGGGAACAGATCCCGTAAGGGGAATCATTGGCGGATGGAACAGATTTTTCCGCGCCGTTAATGATCGGAACAATCAGGACAAAGAACAGAATCGAAAATAATAACCGGACGGTTTCGTTTGGTTTCATGAATGATCCTTTAGGTGAATTGCAGCAAGTGAATTATACGGTCAGTGAAAAACTTTTCGCTGTCGAAAAAATTTATTTTTTTGTTTTGATCGGAACAAAAATATCAAGTCTTCAAAATCATTTTAAAGAAAACGGCAACGGACCAGTAGCCAAAAAGAAATATGGCGATCCCTGCAATATTGTGAGCGGCGAACGAGAGAACGGCGGTACCCCATTCATGTCGGCCCGCATGCGCGATCAGATCGGCAATGTAAGTCGAAAAAGTCGTGAACGCCCCGAGAAAACCGGTCATAACGGCTATTTTCCATTCCGGCCTCGATTCGTTATGGTCAAAAAAATACAAAAGACCGCCGAACAGAAAACAGCCGGTCATATTGATCAGAAAAGTTCCCCAGCAGGTATTGCCCCAAAAATGAGTTGAGATCCATCCGCAAAGAAAGCGGCAGACCGCTCCCGTCGCGCCGCCTAAAGCGACTCCCAACAAGGCCGGAAAATTCATGAGTGTATCTCCGCGAATCTTCGTATTCCGTTTTATTTTTTCAGTTTTTACATCAGACGGTCTGCCGGTCCTTGTTCGAACAATTTGACTCGAACTTCAATTGAATCTTTGTTATTGTTCGAAATGGGGGGCAGTCAGATCTCCTTTTATATTATTATAATATAATAAAAATTTTTTCAATACGGGAAACAAAGAAAAGATCGTCAATGGAAAGCGCGTCTTTGAAAAAGGAGATAAAAAGCGTTAATGAAAATATCGCCGTCGGATCGTTCCGCTTGAAATTCAAATAATTATCCTTTATAATAAACACCGTTTCCGCGGAAGGTCATTGTTTGCGTCATACGGAGAAAATGAATACGTGAAAAAAAAATATTCAAATGAAAAATATAATGAGGATCGCCGGGCTTTTTTATCCGCGTCGATTTTGGCCGGGGGATCATTATTTTTGGATTCGGTTAGGGGAGCGAATCTCAAGAAGACTGATCCTGCTTTTGAAAAGACCGATTCCGATCTCGTGAATCGTTCTGACGAATACTCGACCGAAGAAATCGGCGGCGGATCTCTTATAATAAAAAAAATGAATTCGGTCGTCTCGTTGAAAGAAGCGTTTGACGCACTCGGATTCGATCCCGAAAAAACAGACTGCGGGTTCGTTGTCGTTACCGCGGATCTTCATTATAAACCGATCCGGCCTAATGCGGCGCAACATGTTTCCGAACGTTTAAAAGAATCTGCTGCGAATCGCCCGCAAGAGATCAATTTTGGATTGACTTCCAAGGTCTATCCGACCGGAAACAACGAAAAAATTTCATCCTTCTCTCCGACCGCCGTGTCGAACGAGGTCCGTAATCCGTTTGATGATCTTGTCGCAGAAGTGAACAAGCTGCCGTTTAAGCCGTCCGGGCTTTTTGTTTTGGGGGATCTTGTCTGCTCAATGGGGCCGCGTTTCGGAGCGCCGGCACTAATGGATCAGGCGGAAAAGGAATTCGAAAATTATCGTAAAACAATAAAAATTTTCCGAAAAGATGTCCCTGTCTTTCTTGTGCCCGGGAATCATGACACGC
>CAZZEF010000068.1:0-9409 GCA_964652875.1 uncultured Planctomycetaceae bacterium | reverse complement strand
GCCGCCTTTTTCTGCCGTAAATTAAATGTTTCCCCTTATTATTCGTTTTGTCGGTACGGCGTTTATTTTATCGCGCTCAACGGACATCAAGATGGATCAATCGACGGCGAACAGGAAGCCTGGATCCGTTCGGAAATAAAAAAGATCCCGCCCGACAAGACGTTGATTTTTTTAATGCATCAGCCGCTTGGTGTTGTCAATGAGCGCGGACTGACCGTTCTGCTTCCGGATCTGCTGAAAAATTATCGAGGTGATGTTTGGCTTTGGGCCGGTCATCTTCATGAAGATCGGACACACTTCTATCAGGTTTCTTCCGGAGTTCGGTTAAGAGAAGAGGTTCATTGTTCCGTTGACGGATCGGATCAGCGGCAAGGATTCGCCTGCTGGATCTACTGTTTGGAGCAAGGGAAGATCAAGGGACGTATTCGCCGGACCAATCGCGGATCCTGGCTGCCGTTTGAAGATCTTGCCCGATCATGTCGGCCGGGATCTTCGAAGCGCGGATCAGACCTCAAATCAAAAGATCTTTTGAATACTTCATACGGCGATCTTCAGAAATCGGAGAAAGATTCAACCGCGAAACGAAACAGTCAAAATGAGATTGTTATAAAGATCCGGGATCTTCCGCAGCCGTTTGATCTTTTTGACTCGAAAAAACCAAATGGATCCGTTTTGGTTCGCGGTCTGCTTGGTCAGGATAAAGACAAGATCGAACTGGTTCGGGCATATGGGGGAATATGCGAGTCATGCTGCTATCATCCGCGGGAGGTGATCTTGAAAATGGATCTGCCTTCGAAAAAACGTGCCGAACGTTTCGTTTTGCTTGCGGTTTTAAACAGCCCGGTCAAAGGAGTCTCTTTTCCCCGGCGATTCAAACGTCATGTTCTGATCTCGTCCGATCAAAAAAAATGGCGGGAACTGGATGTTCCGACCCCCTTGAAAAATTGGTATTATGTCTTTGATATTCCGCAAGATTTTCAAGAGAAAGAAAAACTCTTTGTTGCGGTACTCTCCTGCGGTTTGAGTGCTTACGATTGCGTTGGAGGTATGGCTCTTCTTGATTGATCGGCAGGCCATTAAAGATCATTCCCCCTTTTTCAATCCATTGACCGATTTCAGATGAAATTTCCGTTCCAACATAAAAAGAAGCCGATTCACGAAGTCAATCGGCGAAATTGAGGAAAGTTTAAAATGAAGACAGTATGAAACGGTTGATCTTTTCGGCAGCAATCAAGGAAGGGAGAAAACGTCAGGAAATCGTTTTCTTTTCCGAAAGATCGGTATTTTCCGCAGGAAGTTCGGAAGTACAATGCGGGCATTTGGTCGCGCCGATATCAATACTTGATTTGCAGTAAGGACAGGTTTTGCTTGTGGCCGCCGTTTTTTCTTTGGTTTGCAGCGAGATCGTCTCTTGAAATTTATTGAGCGCTTTGATCAAAATAAAAACAGCGAAAACAACGATTAAAAAGCTGATGACCGCGTTAAGAAAAAGTCCGAGATTCAGTGTAACCGCTCCAGCTTCCCTGGCCGCTTTCAAGGATTCAAAAACGGCAGGGCCTTCTTTCGGCGCTTTCAGTAAAATATAAAAATTGGAAAAATCAATATTCTTTAAAAGAAGGCCCAGCGGCGGCATGATTACATCTTCGACCAGCGAACTGACGATCTTCCCGAAAGCAGCGCCGATGATGATACCGACCGCCATGTCGATCACGTTGCCGCGCATCGCGAATTTTTGGAATTCGTAAAAAAACTTTTTAAACATTGTTTGATTCCTTTTCAAATTACAGCCGATTTTACTTTGTTCTTTTACACCGATCTTCTTTTAAATTTTCTGCCCTTTCCGCCGATTATCTCCATAAATCAACTGCTCTTTTAAAGTTGGAACGGAAAATTCAAAATAAAATAGGGAATGGTTACGATGCGGAAAATACAACCGACTCGCGACATTGACCTGCCGCAAATTAAAAAACGGACCCTGTTTTATTAATGCAACAATTCTGAATTCGAGTGTTATGATTGGCCTTCGGATTATGATCTTGACCGTTTGTCCGTTGCGGCTGAATTCGGCAGACCATTATATTTTAGGGTAATCGACAGTTCCCGACAGTATTATACTGCTTTTATTTTTAATTTTCCGTCATTTTCGCCGAACGATTATGTGAACCGGCTTTTCTTTTAACGCAATAGCGTAAATTCAGCATGAAATCGGTATAATTAGAGTAAAGAAAGAATAATAATAAACAATAGAATATTAAGACAATATATTATAATCAGTTCGTAAATATTCGTTAAAGAAAAGGAATGATTCAAACAGTAATAATATTATTTGTAAAAACAAAATATGAATTTTGAATGATTCAAAAGTTTTTTTTCATGGCAGTGAAGTCGTCAAAATATACGGCAAATAGAATAAAAAAGAAAAAGGATTGGAAATTTTCATCGACCTGGAAGATCGGCCTCTTTTATTTGCTTTTACTTTATGATATATTTGGAAGATGGTATTCATAATACCCTTTAAAATTTTTGAAACATCGCCGGTTCATTAAGATCGCCGAGAGAAAATGAAAATTTACAAAGAAGATCGTATCAATTAACAAGCAGACCGTATCAATTAACAAATTGTTTCGACAGATTCGAGGTCGGATATTTACAGCATGACGCAGAAAAAGGAGAATTTATGAAAAAGTTGCTGATCTTGTTTGCCATTGTGTTTTCGTTTGCGTTCATTTCGGAAACGAATATTCAGTCGGCGGAGACCAAATCGCCCATAAAAATTATTTTTGACACGGATATGGGAAACGATGTCGATGACGCCTTGGCGCTTGCGATGCTTTATAATTATGACTATTGCAAAAAATGCGAACTTTTGGCCGTTACACTGACCAAATCAAGTCCGTCAGCCGGTCCATATATCAAGGTTATGAACGATTTTTACGGCTATTCGAATATTCCGATCGGAATCACGGACAGCGGAGTAACTCCCAATGACGGTAAATATGTCGGTAAAGTTGTTAAATATATGGGATACGATGCCCAAAAAGACAAGACCGTTTATCTTGAATCGTTCAAACTGATGCGGAAAATTTTGGCCGGATCGAAAGAAAAGGTCGCTATTGTTCAAGTCGGTTTTTCGACCTCTGTTGCCCGTCTGCTTGACTCCCAAGCGGATGAATTCTCGCCTCTTTCAGGCAAGGAACTTATCAAAGAAAAAGTTTCCGCTCTTTATGTAATGGGCGGCGGTTTCGGCGAACGATTTTCGAAGCATAAGGAATATAATATTGTAACAGATATACCTTCCGCGCAGAAAGTTTTTGCTCAATGTCCTGTTCCGATCTATGTTACCGGTTTTGAAGTTGGTTTTTATATTCTGTTTGACGGTAAAAATCTGACCTCCGATTTCGGAAAAGATAAAAATCCTCTGAAAGAGTCGTTTCGGAATTATCGCGGAAGCCTGGATAAAACACAAATGACCTGGGATCTGACCGCTGTTCTTTACGCGGTGAGCCCCAACGACGGCTTTTTCGGTTTGTCCGAACCGGGGACTGTTGTTGTAAATAATGACGGAACAACGACTTTTAATAAAACTGCCAAAGGAAAACATTATCTTTTTACTGTGACTCCGGAACAGATCAAAAAAGTTGAGCAGGAATTTATCAAAGTTTGCAATAAATATCCCGGTAAATAACTGATTAAAAATCGTTGAAGAGTTTCGCGCTTTTATGCTTGCCGATCATAAAAGTGGGAACGGAGATTAGATGATTTTCTGTCAAAAAAGAATTTTGCCCCGTTGATGAGACGGGGTTTTTTCATGTCCGTTTGAAATAAGAATGAATCAATAGGTGATGAACGAAGAGAAAAGAGACCGTATTAAGAAGGTCAAAGATATAAAATATGTTGGATTGCTGTTTTGGGGAGAGATTGAACCTATATAAAACTTTGTCCGGCGGTCTGCCTAAAATATTTATAGACTTAACGGTGTTTTTCCGGGAAAGAGATTTGCTTTTATTGTTTGTGTTAAAATTAGAACGGATACGGCGTTGATATTATGAATAAGTTATTTAATAATGAATATTGAATGAATGATTTTAGGTGTTGAAATAGGGGTTCGATGTTGATTTTTAGCGGAAGTCCTCTGTTTGCCTAAAGAAGAGAGGTCCTGCCAAATTGGCATGAATTGATGTTATCCTGACTGAAGCTAAAAGTAAAAATAAATGTATCTGTATGCTGTTTATTGATATAAGTTAGTTTATGTTGAATTGGCACAAGAATTGCAATTTGTTAGTAAGTGACTGTAAATTGACTGTCAGTTCCTGATCAGCGGTCAGGACTACTCAGAATGTATTTATATGAAGGAGAAAATAAAAGTGGCAAAAAACATGTCGTTTGATGATGCGGCTCGTCAACCCGTTGCAGCCGGTGTATCCAAACTGGCGCGTGCTGTTAAAAGCACCTTGGGGCCTCGCGGCCGTAATGTTGTTATAGATCGAGGCTGGGGAGCTCCGAAAGTTACCAAAGACGGTGTTACTGTCGCGGAAGATATCGCTCTTGACGATCCGGAAGAAAATCTTGGCGCGCAGCTCGTTAAAGAAGCGGCCTCCAAGACGAATCAGTCCGCCGGCGATGGAACGACAACCGCGACAGTTTTGACTGAAGCCATCTATCTTGAGGGTTTGAAAATGATTACCGCCGGGGCCGACGCAATGGCTCTTTCCCGCGGTATTCAGAAAAGTGCCGACGCGGTCATTGAAGCGCTCGGGAAAATGTCGACCCCGGTAAGCGACAAGAGCAAAAAAGAAATCGCTCAAGTGGCGACAATTGCCGGTAATAACGATACGGCGATCGGCCAGTATCTTGCGGAAGCTTTTCTTAAAGTCGGTAAGGACGGCGTTATTACAATCGAAGAAGGCAAATCGTTCGAAACTTATGTTGACGTTGTTGAAGGCATGCGTTTTGACCGCGGTTTTCTTTCTCCCCATTTTGTAACCGACAGCGATAATCAGACCGTTGAGTTCGACGACGCGCTTGTTCTTACTTTCGAAGATAAAATTTCAACCGCCAAATCGCTTGTTCCCCTTCTTGAGGCGCTCAGCAAACAGAACAAACCGTTGCTGATCATTGCTGAAGATGTCGAGGGAGAAGCGCTTGCGACCTTGGTTGTCAATAAATTGCGCGGAATTATTCGTGTTTGCGCCGTCAAAGCGCCCGGTTACGGCGACCGTCGAAAAGCTATGCTTGGCGATATCGCCATTCTTACCGGAGGTAAAGCCGTTTATAAAGATCTCGGCGTTAAAATTGATGCCGTTCAGGTCTCCGATCTTGGCAAGGCGAAAAAGGTCCTTGTTACCAGCGAAAATACGACGATTGTCGGCGGCGCCGGATCCAAGGCCGATATTGATGCCCGGGTTGCTCTGATCAAGTCCGAAATCGAAACAACGACCAGCAGTTACGATAAAGAAAAACTGCAGGAACGCCTTGCGAAACTGGCCGGCGGCGTTGCTCAAATTCATGTCGGAGCCGCAACGGAAGCCGAAATGAAAGAACGCAAATTCCTTTATGAAGACGCTCAGTCCGCGACCAAAGCCGCTCTTGAAGAAGGGATCGTTCCCGGCGGCGGCGTTGCTCTTCTGCGCGCCGGTAAAGTTCTTGACAAGCTTAATCTTGATGGTGACGAATCATACGCGGTCAAAATTGTCAAACGGGCTATTGAAGCTCCTATTCGTGAAATCGCCGAAAACGCCGGTATCGACGGCGCGGTTGTCGTTAATCGGGTTCGCCAGATGAAAGGCAAAAACGACGGTTATGACGCGGATAAAGACTCTTATTGCGATTTGGTCGAAGCCGGTATTATTGATCCGGTTAAAGTCGTTCGAACCGCTCTGCGCAATGCGGCCAGTGTTGCCGGTCTTCTGCTGACGACCTCCTGTCTGATTACCGAGATCAAAAAAGATGAGCCCGCAGCGCCCGGACCGAGCGGAATGGCTATGGACGGCATGACCGGTGGAATGCCCGGTATGCCAGGCGGAATGCCTTATTGATGTGTGTCCGTTTGTATGACTGGTTTGCTCTGCCGATCTTTTTCCGTGTTCCTTTCGAGCAGGCTCGGTGTTTGAATTTTCTTTCAAATAAAACGCGGAATTTTCAGGCAATTTTGATATAAATTTGAAATTTTAATTTTAAAATAAAGATATTTATGAAAGGGTATAAAAATGGCTAAAAAGAATTATAATCTTCGTCCTCTGGATGACCGGATTGTTGTTGAACCTCTCGCGGCTGAAGAAATGACCGCCGGCGGAATCGTTCTTCCCGACAGCGCTAAAGAAAAACCGCAGCGCGGAATTGTTGTTGCTGTCGGACCCGGTCGTCCGCTTGACAATGGTGAGCGTTCCGTTTTGAGTGTTGTCGTCGGTGATGAAGTGATTTACGGAAAATATTCCGGTTCGGATCTTGAAGTTGACGGATCAGAAATCAAGATCCTGCGGGAAAGTGATATTCTGGCCAAAGTGGTCAAACAGTAAGCGTTTGTTTCGTTGGGTTTTTGTTAATGAAAATAAGCGGGCGATTTTTTCGTCCGCCCAGATAGACAGAAGAAGGAGCCATTAAAGTGGCAAAACAATTACTTTTTGACGATGCCGCGCGCCGCAAGGTTCTGGACGGAATCAATAAACTGGCCGATGTTGTCGCGGTGACCCTGGGTCCGACCGGACGAAATGTTATTTTGAATAAATCATACGGCGCGCCCGCGGTTACCAAAGACGGTGTTTCCGTCAGTAAGGAAATCGAACTGGAGAATCCGTTTGAAAATATGGGCGCCAAGCTCGTGAACGAAGTCGCTTCCAAGACCGGTGATATTGCCGGTGACGGAACAACGACCGCAACCGTTTTGGCCCGGGCCATTTATAAAGAAGGTCTCCGAAACGTAACCGCCGGAAGTAATCCGACCGCGCTGCGCCGGGGAATCGACCGCGCTGTTGATGCCGCGATGGATAAACTGATCGCGCTCGGAAAACCAATCGCAACCAAACAGGATATTGCCAATGTTGCCAGTATCAGCGCCAATAACGACCGGGAAATCGGAAATCTGATCGCCGATGCGATGGAAGCGGTCGGAAACGACGGCGTTATTACCGTTGAAGAAGGAAAAACTTCTGATACAACATATGAAGTCGTTGAAGGCATGCAGTTCGACAAAGGCTATCTGTCTCCGTATTTCATTACCAGTACGGAAACTATGTCCGCCAATTTGGAAGACGCTTACGTCCTTCTGTTCGAAAAGAAAATCAGTAATATCCGAGAGCTTATTCCCATTCTGGAAAAAGCCGCTCAAAAAATGAAACCGTTGCTGATCATTGCCGAAGACATTGATACGGAAATTCTGACAATGCTTGTTGTGAACAAATTGCGCGGAATTTTAAATGTTTGCGCTGTTAAAGCGCCTGGTTTCGGTGATCGTCGAAAAGCAATGCTTCAGGATATCGCCTGCCTGACCGGCGGTCAAGTCATTAGTGAAGATCTCGGTATTAAACTCGAAAATGTCGAAATCGCCCAGCTTGGTCAAGCCAAACAGATCAATGTCAATAAAGACGAAACCGTTATTATCGGCGGTAAAGGCAAAAAAGCGGATATTCAGGCCCGTACCGATCTGCTTCGAAAAATGATCGCTGAAACCGAAAGCGATTATGATCGCGAAAAATATCAGGAACGACTGGCCAAACTCAGCGGCGGTGTCGCGATCATTCAGGTCGGCGCTTACACCGAAGCGGAAATGAAACAGAAAAAAGACCGTATTGATGACGCGCTGCATGCAACCCGCGCCGCGGCGCAGGAAGGTATTCTTCCCGGCGGTGGGGTCGCTCTGATCCGATGCAAGGAAGCCGTTGACAAATGCCGGTCCGCTGCTCGCGGCGACGAAAAAATCGGTGTCGATATTGTCGCCAAAGTACTCTCCGCTCCGCTGGAACAAATCGCCAATAACGCCGGTCTCGACGGATCCGTTATCGTTGATGAAGTGGCCCAGAAACCGGTTAATACCGGTTATGATGCCGCAAGCGGAAAATATGTTGACATGTTCAAAACCGGTATTATTGATCCTGTTAAAGTCGTTCGGGCCGCCTTGAGCAATGCCGCCAGTATTGCCGGACTCCTCCTGACGACCGAAACACTGATTACTGATATCAAAAAAGATGAAAAAGAAATCACTGCCGGCTCGATTCGCTGATAAGTGACCTTCTTTTATACCGCCGACACTTGATGTTTTCCGAAAAATACGCGGGAAAACCTTATGCTCCGACTTCGTTTCTGTCGGATTAAGGGAATTGTCAAATGGAAAACGGTATAACGAAATAACGGACAGGAGGTGGCTGCTTGAGCGGTCCCTCCTGTTTTTACAAATGATCGATTTGTCCCGCATGGATTCGACCGGATCTGCGAGAAAAATCCCGGAACGTCTCAATCGGCGAATGGTAATGAACTATGTCATCGGAAGAAAAAAAAGATTATTATGAAGTGTTAGGTATCGAACGGACCGCCAGCAGTGAAGAGATCTCTTCCGCTTATCGAAAAGCGGCCTTGAAATACCATCCCGACAGAAATCCGGGAAATGAGGAAGCTATTGTAAAGTTCAAAGAATGCGTTGAAGCTTTTGAAGTTTTGAACGATAAAGAAAAGCGCGATATTTATGACCGTTACGGACATGCGGGCCTCGAACGGGGCGGCGGTGGCGGATATCAGGATGTTAACGATATTTTCGGCGCGTTCGGCGATGTCTTCGGCGATTCGATTTTCGGATCTTTTTTCGGAGGCGGAGGGAGACGTTCCCGACAGCAGCGCGGGGCTGATGTCCGATGCAGTGTTACGATTGATCTTCTGGAAGCCGCCAAAGGATGCAACCGGGAAATCAGTTTTAAACGTCATGAAGTCTGTCATGTTTGTTCCGGATCGGGAGCCAATGCGGGCACTCAGCCGGAAACATGTCCGTATTGCGGCGGACGCGGAAGGATCCAGCAGTCGAACGGGATCTTTTCGATGCAGACAACTTGTCCGCAGTGTCACGGAAGCGGAAAGATCATTAAAGATCCGTGTAAAAATTGCGGCGGGTCCGGAATGGAATCCAAGCAGGTTTCAATGGAGATCCGGATCCCGGCCGGGGTCGACAGCGGCGTCAGACTTCGACTTCAGGGAGAAGGCGAACGAAGTCCGAACGGAGGACCGTCCGGCGATTGTTATGTCTTCATACAGATCAAGCCGCATCCGTTCTTTCACCGCGATGGTCAGGATCTGATCTGTCAGGTTCCGATTGGATATGCGCAGGCGGCACTCGGAGCGGAGATCAGTGTACCGACCCTTGAGGGCGAAGAAACGCTTCGAATTCCGGCCGGAACGCAAAATGGCGATGTTATTCGAATGAGAGGAC
>CAZZEF010000067.1:16693-19482 GCA_964652875.1 uncultured Planctomycetaceae bacterium | reverse complement strand
CCGATTACTTCTAAATTCTTTTTCCACTTGATCTTGTTAATAATTTTATCTCTAACTCTTTTTGTATTTTCTGTCCCGTAAAATTTCAAACGACTTTTTATTTCTACCTGGATCAAAATGATCTGCCATTTTTTTGGCTCAATCCGTTAAATCCCAATGTTCCAATTTTATATCTCTTTGTACGGTCCCGACGAACGTTTTCCCGTTTGCTCTTGCCATAACCGTTGCTCTTGCCATAATAATACCAATTCCCAAAAACAACAGGAAAACACAATCAAAATTTGCCGGATAACTCCGCGTCAAACCAATTGTCCGCAGAACAATTGATCATAATACAGTCTTTCGAAGTAAAAATCCAAAATCAAGATGTTGACCGGTCAGTAAAAAATCGGCTCTCCGCGCCCATATCCCCAATGGATCCTCATTAAAACAAAACAGAATACGCTTGAAATGCCCGACATGTAAATCAACATGAACAGATCCAATCCGAAACTCGTTTTCCAATTCAATTTACTCAAATACAGCTTATGACCTTCTTCATATAATCTTCTCCATTAACTCCCAATACCCCCCAACTAACCGATATCAATGAACGAAACATTGGAATTGCCGTCGCTTCATTCAAGCGCGACAGCCGAAAAATGATCAAAATTTTCAAAAAAACAGGATCATCAAAAACAGACTCGTAAACCGACCGTTCGGATCGGTTATCTGCGTATCGCGTTTTTTATTCGTCGTCATTTGATTCATTAATTTTATTTTCGATCACCCAACCGAGTTTTCCGAGAAGGCGCAAATAGAAATATAGGGCCAGAACAATCAAAACAGTAAAGCCGCTGACCAAAACAGCGTTTCCGCCTCTGGTCCATTCAGATCCGGAAACCGATTTTGCGAAACCGCAACGTTCAATCAAGCCGTAAAAAAGAAGACAGGAAGCGGTAAACACAAACAAGATCAGAATCGCCGCGCTATAAAAATCCCGCCAGGAACTGAACGCGCTTTTAATGGATCGAAAAACTTCTTTTGAAATAAAATCATAATTGGACTCGTTGGACAAAGAGGAGAGTAAAAAGACCGGCATAAAAATAAAAACGGACACAAAAAGGCACCCGATCGCCATTTGAGTAAGATTCACCTTTGCGCCGCCGGAAACGATCTGAACGAAAAAAACAAGTAAAACGCCGGGAATAGAAGAGATCAGCAGAAGCCAGACGGTTCTAAAGATCCAGTCATAAAGCTCGTTCAGCCGTTCATTGTAACTGATCGACCAATCAAATTCATACAGGCCTTTAAGTTTGTTATCGCCCGCAAGAGAACACTCAAAAATCAGCGCTCCAATCCGGCAAACGGGTAAAAGCCAGCATAATATCAAAGAACAGATCCACCATCCGCGCCGATAAGCATACATTTGTACCTGCTCCTGTTGATAAAATTCGTAAATCACAACAAGGTATTGCAACGATGCCGTGATCAGCAAAACCAGCGCGACTGTTATTAACAGCGAAAGCGTTCGTCCGGGTTTGAAATAACCGGACAAAACGGAATACTCGTGTTTTCTCTTTTCAGAAAAAACTCGTTTTTTAAAATCGCGGGCGCTGTTTTGCCGATCTTGCATTTTCCCCAATTCTCCAAAAATGTTTTCGTTACCCGTTATTTTGCAACAGGAAACGCGGTCAGCCTCAAAACAGTGCATCCGAACGGAACAAGCTGAATCGGAGCAGGCGCGGCGTTCGGGTCGGACGTCACCGGATTTCCGTAAGGGAGCAGTGTATGCTGATGAGTTCCAAAATGACGGGGCCAAGCGTATTTCTGCGCACGAACCATCGGGACCTCAAGGATCAGCGGCGGATCTTCCCAAGGATACCCCTCCGTTTTCTTTTGGACTTTTTTAATATTTTTCCCCTGATCGAGCGCTTTCAGATCAAGAGCAAAAAAGCCGGGAATACCGTCACAGGTGACATTGAACCAATTCCAGTCTTTGGGAAGCGGCGTCAAAGGATTTCCTTGAACAGGAGTCCATTTTTCCTTGTACTTCAACGCGAACAGAAGCGGACCGCATTGAATGGTTCGAAGCGGTTCCTTCTGAAAATAGACATCTTTAATCGGAACAATTTTCGGCTGCATCGTAAAGGTCAGTTCGACAAGATCGTTATGCCAAACGCGATTGAGATCGATCCAATGATCTTTTGGCGATCCGGTCCATTTTTTACCATTAATCAAAACGCTGTAATTTTCGCACCAGTCGGGAAGACGAAAGCGCAATAACTTTTGACCGGGTTTTTCCGTCGCGATTTTAACCCGGATCGTCTCTTCAAATGGATAATTTGTTTCTTCCTCAATGGACCAAAGGCCCGTTTGCGCGTCTTTTTTATTGATATGACAGGGACCATATACCGGAAAAACAAGATCGCCGGCCAAATTGGTCAGACACATTCCGCGAACGTATTCAGGGCAGATCCGCGTTGATTGCGCCGGACAGCAGGCGACATGAAAGTTGGGAGCGTAAACTCCAAACTCTTGACCGTTGGCGAAAAGCTCACTGGTCATTGAAGCCATGAACTGGTTCGGCGATGTATTGTAAGCAATGGCCCGTTCGTCTTTTTTCCGTGCGCCTTCCGCTCCGTTAAAAAGAATACGCTCCGTCAGATCCCCCAATTCGGCGTTGCCGGTTATACAGATCAGATGCGAAAAAGAATTCAGCCAGGTAGCGAAATTGCAATATTCCGTTTCATGAATAACACTCGGGGGCGAATGACCTTCAAAGTTCGACGACGGAGCGCCGGTACACT
>CAZZEF010000067.1:0-16683 GCA_964652875.1 uncultured Planctomycetaceae bacterium | reverse complement strand
CAGGTTTTGTCAAGTGCCTGTTTCAAACCGTTTTCCGAAGCTTTCAAAAACTTTTCATTACCGGTTGCCGCGTAAACAAGAGCAGGATGCTTGAGGTTCTCCCCGAACGCGACGGCATGATCTTCATTGTATTCCAGTTCCGGACGCAAAAGGGAACTCAATCCGTGCGCAAACTCATCATGTTTATCAAGCCAGTTAATATAATCAGTACACCAGTCCAGCAGGCGACGATCACCAGTTTTGAAGTAGACATACATCATCGACTCCATTAACGTCGGTCCGGCGTAAGTGGTCTTCTGATCTCCTTTCCAGTTTTCAGTGAACCAAACGAGACCGCGATGAACGGCGTCAAGAATTTTAGTATCGCCGGACGCTTCATAATACCCGAGCAGCGCACGATAACACCAGTTGGAAGACCAGGCGCAGTAATCTTCCTTTCGGTTTTCCGTCGGACGATAACTTCCAAGATATCCGTTTTCTTCCTGCAACGCGCAAGTACCGCGAACCCATTTTTCCGCTTTCTTCTTCAGATCTGGATCGTCAAGAGTAAAAGCCAACTGAACCAGTCCGGTCCAATAAGTACCGGAGATCTCGCCGCTCCAGCCGGGAACCACCGGTGAGTGATGATTTCGATCGACATACGGTTTACCGATCATTTCCGGTTCCAGTTCATCCAAGTGTCCGCCCATTCCGTTTTTACTGCGTTCAAGCTGCATTTTCAACCATCCGCGGGCGGTAATGTTCCCCAAAGGAAGACGTTCATATTTCTGAAAAGACTTGGGAAGATCACCAACCGGATCCGAAGCGAAAACAAAAGAACCATCCAAACCGGCACTGACAGTAATGATTCCTGTCAGAACAAGAATAAACGTTATCGCAGTTATTCGTTCAACACTTTTCGCACCCCCAAACGAGAGCCGCGTCATTTTTGCAAGATGCATATGTACTCCTTTTTTTAAACGTTTCATACTGCTCATATTTATATTGGAAATCGTTTCATAACCTCATTTTCGATTTTTTGACTTCGTATTTTATACTGCTTCTATTTTAAATTTTTCGTCATCTCCGCCGATTGACTGCGTTAATCGGCTGTTCTTTTAACTTTGAAATGGAAAATTCATATTGGAACCGGTATATAAGCTCAAAAACGCCAAAAACAAGTTATGAAACTGCTTCTGCTCTCTTTTTAGATTTTCCGTAAATTCCGTTGACTGGTTTTATATACCGACAAATTTTTACATCGGAACAAAAACACAAAACGCATTAAGTATAACCGTTTGAATCTTATTTATTGTCTATTATATTATAAGGAGAATTGTAAATCAATAAGGACATTTTATATACTGTTACGCACTGTCGATATTTTAAATTTTCCAACGATTCCGCCGACTGATTTCGTGAACCGGCGGCTTCTTCAACACCGGATCAGAAGATCTGTAACAGAGCCGGCAGACGCGATACAAGTTTGCCCGATCTCATTTTATAAATTTATCAATGGCGGAACTCAAATTGGTCAAGGGCGTTTTTTCATGATTTTTGACCGCTTCAGCGATGCTATGATTGATATAATGTTTTAAAAGTTCTTTGGCCGCGCCGCTGACAGCCGCTCGAACAGCAGACAACTGAACAAGAACATCGTTACAGTCCTCTCCTTTCAAAAGCATTTTTTTGACCGATTCCAAATGGCCGATGGATCGGGAAATACGATTGACGATCTTTTGGATCTCTTCTTCGTCGTCATAAACATTGTTCATTTTTGATTTTCCTTGTCATTCTGATTAAGATCTGCCCCGGTATCAATCCGAAAACGGCAAATCAGCGGTTCGATCCAGTCAAACATTTTCAAAAGCTGCCTGTTCAACGGACAGTAACCCTATCCTCTGGATCAGGTTACCGTTTTACATGAAGACATCCCCGGTCAGGGGTTATTTTTTACTGACTTAAACATTATCTTTCACTCAGCAACCATTATCCCCCCTTGGGGTATTTTGGCAATATAGCAGCGACTGGAAAATTTGTCAATAATCAAATATATTTTTATTAGCGTGAATCAATTGAAGGGAAACCAATTCACAATGTCAATCGGCGGAGATCACGGAAAATTTAATATGAAGCAGTATAAAACAGTCCGGTGATCCAGGCCGCGATTTCATTTTGACAAGTGCAGTCCGTTTTTCCCAATTGAATCGCGGGTTTCGTTTTTCCGTGAAAATCACTGCCAACCGTCATCAGTCGATCAGTTTTTCGGGCAAGATCATAATAAAACTCTGTTGTTTCCTTGTCATGATAACTGCTGAAAACTTCAACGCCCTGAACACCGCGGGAAATAATTTGCCGGAACAGATCTCCGTCTCTGCCGATATTGGCGCCCGGATGCGCGAGAACGGTCGTTCCTCCCGAACTTTTAACCGCGTCAACCGCTTCCGTCAGATCCGGAAACTGGATCGGCGCGTAAGCAGGCTTTCCCTGGGCACAAAAATCCCAATAGAAATTAACAAAAGGATTTTGACTCCGCGCCCCCTCCGGCCGGTAAGGATCCAGAATTGAACAGCCGTTGTTCTTCGGATCACCGAGCGCGGCCTCCGCGATCATTTCGCCTGTTATAATTCCGCGGATCGAAAGTTCCGCCAAACTTTCATCGTTCAAAAAAATTCCAAGGGCACGAACCGCGTCAACCCGTATTTGAGAAGCGGTCCGTTCCTGATCTTCCAATGCCCGGTTGTTTTTTTCAAACCAGCCGAATCGGTCATCAACATGATATCCGAGCAAATGAAGATTCGTTCCTTTAAAAGAACAGTCGAGTTCAATGCCGGGAATAAAAATCAGGCCGAGTTCCCGGGCGGCGATTCGAGCTTCCTGAATACCGGTCAACGAATTATGATCGGCCAGTGAAATTATTTCAAGACCTGCGGCGCGGCATCGGTTCATTAGATCTTTCGGCGAAAGATCTCCATCGGAACTGACCCGGGAATGAAGATGAAGATCAATATAATTATTGGAAGTCATATTATCCTGCTAAGTTAAAAAATAGGAAATGATTGACAGTATCCTGCTCAAGCAATAAAAAAGGACGGGCATCTTTTCGGGAATACACGTCCTTTGATCTGACAATCATAAAACAGTTTTAACGGATAGTTTTCCGAACAAACCGAAAACAGAGTATAAACCGATTCCGGTCTTCGAGTTTTCGAACCGCTGTTCAACCGATTCGAAAAAAGAAAATTTATTTTTTATTCCGCCAAGCAAGGGCACCGGTCGGACAGGCATTGACGCATTCGCCGCAGTCTTTGCAGCTGATCGGAAATCCCTGTTCGAATTCGGTACTGATGCAAGTAGAAAAACCGCGTTTTTTCGGACTTAAAAGAGTCTTATTGACGACTTCCTTGCAGATCTTAACACAAGTAGTGCATCGAATACACTTGCCCTGATCCTGAATGATCAGCGGATGGCGCGTATCATAAACCGGCGCGAGACGTTCTCCCTTGAATTTGAGCGGATCGCAATGATAACATTCGCCGTGTTCGCGCAGTTTGCAGTCTTTTTTGTCAGTGCAACTGCATTCGATACAGCGTTCGCCTTCTTTCATGACACGTTCTTTCGGCATGGTCGAACAGACCTCTTTAAACGTACTCTTGCGCTCTTCCAGACTGATATAATCGAGTTGAGCGCGGGGAGCGTCCGATACGTTATCACGAATCAGGACGAGATCTTCTTTTTTAAGACTCTGCCATTCTCCGCGAGTAACGAAAATCGTGTTCTCTTTCGGAAGCGGTGTTCCGGTGATATCATGCAGGGCCTGCAGAGCGGCGCGGCGTCCTCCGGCAACCCCTTCGACAACCGTTTTGGCACCGGTCAGACAATCGCCCGCGGCGTATACACGGTCAGCAACAACACAAGTACCGGCCTGAACATCGACGGTACGAAAACGAGTGATCGGCAGAGGAAGCGGAATATCGGCACTTTGTCCAATCGCGGCAATAATGGTATCGGCTTCGACTTCGTAATCACTTCCGGGAATTTCAACCGGCTTGCGGCGTCCGCTGGCGTCGGGTTCACCGAGTTCCATTTTCCGACAGGTCATAACGAGCTTATCGCCGCGTTTTTCGACTTTAACAGGAGCGACCAGGAAGGTGAATTTGACGCCTTCTTCCCGGGCTTCTTCGATTTCGAGTTTCTCGGCCGGCATTTCCGCTTCGGTTCGACGATAGAAGCAGTTGACATCGGGACTTCCAAGCCGGATACTGGTTCGAACGCAGTCCATCGCGGTATTTCCGCCGCCGACGACGATCGTTTTGCCCGGATTGGCCGCTTTACCGTCTTTCTCGATATTTTCGCGCAGAAAATCAATTCCCTGACTTACAAGATCTTCGCCTTCGCACCGCATTCCGGAAGCCTTCCAGCAGCCGACGGCAATTATAACAGCATCGAAATTTTCCTTAAGTTCGTCAAGAGAGATCTCGCGGCCTAATTTTTTACCGAATTCAAACTTAATGCCCATTTTACCGAAGTGAGCCAGTTCCCGGTCAAGCACATCTTTCTTCGGGAGACGATATTCAGGAATACCGTAACGAATCATACCGCCAGCTTTCGGCATCGCGTCGAAGACGGTTGCGGCGACCCCATTGAGACGCAGGTAATACGCGGCGGAAAGTCCGGCGGGTCCAGCGCCGACAATAGCAACTTTCTTTCCGGTTTCGGCGGGAAGATCTTCCATGTATTCGTCATAATAAAGATCAGCGGCCAACCGTTTGAATTCGTTAATAGCGACCGGTTTTCCGTCGATATTTCGCCGACATTTTTTTTCGCAGAAACGGGGGCAAACTCGTCCGATCGACATCGGGAGGGGGATCCGCTGCTTAATGATTTTCAGAGCGCCGAGAAAATCGCCGTTTCGTCCTGCGCGGACATATTCTTCGACATTGGCGTGCGCGGGACAAGCCAAGGTACAAGGGGCCTCACAGTCGCCGTTATGTTCGCTCAAAAGAAGGTTCAGCGCGTTTCGGCGCATACCGATGACTTCCGGGGAGGAAGCGTCGATATTTTGGCCCGGGGCAGGACAGGCGGCGCATGACGGCATAAATCGTCCGGTTTTAAGATCCTTGACGACGCAGACGAAACAGCTGGTTGTTTTGGTAATGCGGTCTTCCCGGCAGAGAGTCGGAATTTTGATCCCGTTGGCCCGGGCGACTTCCAAAATAGTCTGACCCGGTTCCGCCGTAACGGTGCGGCCGTCCAATGTAAATTGAAAACTCATTATTTATTACCGCCTTTCTTAACTCGTTTGATCGCTTTTTTCGGACAGACACCCATGCAGCTGTTGCATCGGGTACATTTATTATTGTCAATAAGAAGAGTTCCGTCTTCTTCAAGGGAAATGGCGCCGACCGGACAGGTCTTCATGCAAAGTTTGCATTTAACGCAGACCGATTTGTCGAGAAACATATCGACCAGCGCGTTGCACTGGAGCGCGTCGCACTGTTTGTCGCGGACATGCGCTTCGTATTCATGACGATAATACCGAAGGGTAGCCAAAACGGGATTCGGAGCTGTTTGACCGAGTCCGCAAAGGGACCCCGATTTGATCTGCGGACCGAGTTCTTCAAGGAGATCAAGATCGGACATTTCACCTTTTCCGGCGACGATCCGTTCAAGTGTTTCGAACATTCTCGTTGTTCCAACCCGGCAGAAAGTGCATTTTCCGCAAGATTCACGATGAGTGAAGTTCAGAAAATAACGGGCGGTTTCGACCATGCATCGATCCTTTCCGATTACGATCATTCCGCCGGACCCCATAATGGCGCCGAGCGCTTTTAAAGAGTCATAATCGACGGGGGTATCAAACAGTTCGACCGGAATACATCCGCCGGAAGGTCCGCCGGTTTGAACCGCTTTGACCTGATCGGGATCAGCACCGCCGATTTCAAAAACGATTTCGCGCAGTGTCCGACCCATCGGGACTTCAACCAGTCCGGGATATTTCAGGTCGCCGGCCAGGGCAAAAAGTTTCGTTCCTTTGCTTCCCTGTGTTCCAACAGAGGCGTAAGCATCGGCGCCTTCGCGCAGAATGAGCGGAACGTTTCCGTAAGTTTCGACATTATTGATCATCGACGGCCAGCCCTTCCAGCCCTTGTCAGTCGGGAACGGGGGCCGGAAGCGCGGAGTTCCCCGCTGTCCTTCCAAAGAAGCAATCAGCGCGGTCTCTTCGCCGCAGACGAACGCGCCGGCTCCTTCTTTAATAATGATTTCAAGTTCGCGTCCGTTGACAACATTGAGTTTATGTTCATAGATCTGCTTAATGGCGATTTTCAGATGTTTAATGGCCATCGGATATTCGGCGCGGCAGTAAATAAAGAGCTTGGTCGCACCGGTAGCGTAAGCGGCGATGAGCATACCTTCGAGTACTTGATGAGGAGCGGATTCCATCAGGGATCGGTCCATGAACGCGCCCGGGTCACCTTCGTCAGCGTTACAGATCAAAATTTTCTGTTCGGCATTTTTGGCGGCCAGAAAGCTCCATTTCATCCCGGTCGGAAAACCGCCGCCACCGCGGCCGCGCAGTCCGGATTTTTTGATCTCGTCGACGATATCCAGCGGTTGCATTAACAGGGCTTTTTTAAGTCCTTCATAACCGCCGTTGGCAACGTATTCATCAAAATCTTTCGGATCAATTCTTCCGGCCAGGGCAAGCACTTTGACCAACTCTTTCGCTTTTCGCGCAGCAGAAATTTCAAAACGGTCCTTATTGCCAAGATCGAGAATATTCTGAATGGAGGCATCATCAGCCTTGACATTTCGATAGGTGATCATTTCGCCATTGTCAAGAAAAACGTCAACCAGCGGTTCGGCGTAACAATGCCCGAGACAGCCGGTTTCCTTGATCGGAATACTGCCGCCTGTTTTGGCCTTGAGCGCGTCGTAAACAAGATCGGCGCCCGCCGCAATACCGCAGCTCGCCATACCGATACGGAACGATTTTATTGTACTCATTTGTCCTTGTACTCCTTCAGAATTTTTGCCGTCTTTTTACGATCCAGATTGCCGTAAACACGGCCGTTGACACTCATGACCGGCGCCAAACTGCAGCATCCGAGACAGGCAACGGTTACCAGTGAAAAGAGACCGTCTTTATCCGTTTCTCCGTCATTGATCCCAAGTTCCCGGGAAACCCAGTCATGAACCTGCGGCGATCCCTTGATATGACAAGCGGTTCCGTCGCATACCGCGATTTGGTATTTGCCCGGCTTGACCGTTTTAAACTGAGCGTAAAAACTCATAACGCCTTCGACTTCGACCGCCGGAATGTCAAAATATTCCGCGATTGCCTTGATACTCTCCTGCGAGACATATCCTTCGGCATTCTGAACAGCCTGCAAGCCTTTAATCAGATTGCTCTGCTCCTTGGCAATCTCTTTCAGATAATCGTACTTCTCTGCCATAATTGGAACATCCTTCATGCTTTATGTTGAAGAAACACCGCTTCGCTTCCTTAATGCGATCACGCGCGGTAATGGAAATAAACACCTGATTCCTGTAAAATGACGGATTCATTACCGCTTCTGATTATCGAAACGGCAAAATAGTGTCAAACTTTTATTATAGCATAAAATTTCCGGTATCGGAAGTAGATTTTTACCTTTTTTCGGTAATATAGGAGGTTTTAAGACAATCTTTAACGCTTACTCGGAAATTTCATAAGTTATTCTTATTATAAATTTATTTTTTATATCATTTTATCGTTACTGCCTCCTTCGGAGACAAAAAATTTTGACGGTCGGCGATCTGACAGGGGCATTAGATCTTTGGCGTACACTTTTAATAGACAGTCAATTTCCGTCAAAAAGCGATTACGAATTGGCAGGACCGATTTTGAAAAACTCAATGTTTATCATTAAAAATTTATCCAGCTCATTATCGTCAAAACAAATCGGTTATTATTGACTTTGACTTGCGCTGCCGTTATACTGCAATTTAAAGAAATTTTCAGAAAAACGATTTCGACAATAATTAATATTGACAACCCAATATGTCGTAATCGCGGACTCAATTGTTGACAATCATTTTTAAGCAGAGATCAGGACTGATTCTGAATTTTAATATTTGAATAAAGAGGCTGTTTATGAAAAAAAACTGTTTTTCCGGATACCGTTTCGTTTCCTTTATTTTTTTAAACGGTTTATTAACATTCATTTTTTTCGCGATCATTCTGCTTGTCCAATCTGGGGCTGATGCCAATCTTCGAGCGGCGGAAGAAAACAGAAGCAGATCAGAAAACACGAAAAAACAGACTCTCCCGCCGACCAAAAGATCTGTCCGAACGTTTATTATTTCCGATGACAGGACGGAAGCGGCCATTGATGAATTTGGACGTCTTGTTTCCTTGAAAAACCGTCAAACAGGGACCGATTACGCGGGCGGTGAATCGCTTTGGCGTCTTTACTATGACAAAAACACTGGAGAACTCGAAAATCAGCTGACCGAAAAGAATTGCCGAACGACTGTTTCCAAACGAAAACAATCGGAAACGGATCCCAATGCCGGAGCCAAGAAAACATCGAACACGGCAAAGACCGCAAAAGAGTTTTCGTCCGTTTCCGGAAACGAGAGAGCGAAAAACAGCGTTTCGGGTCCATCCGGTCAAAAGGGATCCGGCGCGATCCGTATTCCGGAGGCGATTGTCATTCATCTGGACCATTTCAAGGATCGGGGCAAAGATCTGAAATTTGAACTTGAATTGACAATAACAATTCAGGACGGTTTTATCCGGTTTGCTTCGAAACTAAAGAACAATGAGCCGCATACGATTATTCGGGAGCTTCAGTATCCACTGATCGGGGATCTTCAAATTCCGAAGGACATTCAGCTTTTGACAACAACATGCGGCGGACAACTTTTTCCGAATCCGGTCGGGTATATTAACGGAGTCGGTAACAGGACATCTTATGCGGCGCCGGCGCAATTCTTTCGGGACGCTTCCGTTCGGTATCCGGGAGCGACCGCGTCAAACTGTTTTGTTCTGACCGGGGAGAAAGAAGGACTTTATTTCGGCAGTCATGATTATTCATTTCAGGACACGATTCATGGACTGCGTGTCTATCCTGATCCCGACGGTCAGTTCAATAAACTGGAAGGGGGGCTTTATAAATATCCGAATTGCCTTTGCGGTCGAATTTGGTCGAATACGGCCAACGTTGTCGCGCCTTATTCGGGAAGCTGGCATGAAGCATCGCGGATCTATCGAAAATGGGTCAATACCTGGTGGCATCAGCGTCCGGTCCCGCATTGGGTTCAGCTCATGAAGGGCTGGCAACGGATTATTTTCACTCATCAATACGGAGAGCAACTCTTCTCAATCGCCGATCTCAACGGTAAAGTCAAAAGGATCGGACGAGAGATTGATCTGCCGGCACTAATGGCGTTCGGCTGGTGGCGAAGCGGAATGGACAACGGATACCCGGATTCCTATTTTCAAACCGATCCCCGGCAGGGAGGCGACGCCGCTTGGAAAAAAGCAATCGCCGACTTTCAAAAAGACGGCGGAAAATTTTTGATCTATTTCAACGGTAAACTGATCGACCGGACAAGTCCGTTTTATACCTCCGGTCAAGGGGCTCAAGCCTGTTATTCCGACAACACCGGCGGCGAATATCAGGAGCAGTACCGGTTTCCCGCCTTCGGCACTTTTACCGGATATTTAAACGCGCGAAGTTTTGTTACCGCCGATCTCCGGCATCCCGCTTGGAAAAAAATGCTCCTGAAAATGGCCGATCGCGGTTTGGAATTGGGCGCGGCAAGTATTTTTTATGATCAGCTCGGTTACGCCGAATCGAGTTCCAATTGGGACACGTCCGGAGAATTCCCGATCCCGAATCTTTTTTTAATTAAAGACAAAGCGGACGCGCTCAAAATGATTCATGATTATCTGGACTCGAAAAACGTTCCCGAGATTGCCTTGGGAACGGAGCATTTCACCGATGTCGTCGCCCAATACGCAGATTACATTCACAGCATCACCGGCGCGACCGGGATCCGGGACTTTATCGACTGGACCCGATTTACTTTTCCGGAAATCGTCATGACGGATCGAACAATGCGGGACGATTCCGATGCGGTTCGCAGGGTCAATCATACGCTTTTAAAGGGACTTCGCAACAATGTCGAGATCTACCGCTGCCGCGATTTGATCGACAAAGCGCCGAATTTCAAAAAACAACTGACGGCGATTAACAAGATCCGCGAAAAATACCCCGACCTGTTGTTGCGCGGGATCTATCGGGACACAGAAGGATTTAGCAGCGCCAATCCGGCGGTTCAAGCCCGGGCTTTTGATTATCAAGACGATCTTGCAATTGTTGTTACTCAAAGTGTCCGCCCAATGTTGGAAACGGTCATTAAAGTTCCGGGCAAAAAATTCGAAACATTCGAACTGATTGGGGACGGTTCCGTTGTCGATAACCAAAAAGAAGGTCAAAAGATCATTCTTAAAAAGGACTCCCTTGCCGTTTTGGTCTACCGGAAGTAAAATGGATCTGTATTTATTCCGATGCCGTCCGTTTCAAAACGGTTATTTTGAGATCCGCACTGATGATTGATCGGTCCGTCAATGAAATTTCATTCGGAACCGCTGTCATTTTGGTCGCGAATTATCATAAAGGATCTTAAAAAGATCCGTCCTCGGTATAACTTGAGTTATATATCGATTCCATCATGAATTTTTCGTTATAACGTCAAAAGAACAGCCGATTCACGCAGTCAATCGGCGATGATGACAAAATTTAAAATAAAAGCAGTATAAATATTATTGTAAGGTCAAAAAATGGATCGAACGCGTCAGAGAATCACTTGGGGGCTTCTGCTCCTGATCTTGATTTATACCGCGACGGGATATCATCCCTATTGCGTCCATTCGCATTTTGAATCGAACTGTTCTCAAAAAGAACATCATCATTCAAAAACGGATCTTAACAGTTTCTGTTTGCCGGTTCAGCTTGTTTTTTGTCATTCGGTTTTACAAATTGATCAGCATTCCGTTCATCGCGGCGTCTGTTTCTGCGATGAACACCGACACTGTTCACATTCCTGCCGCGGTCTTCTTTTTACGGTTGCGGACTCCGGTTCAAACGGGGAACCCGATCTTGATAATCAAGGGAAACCAATTAAAATTTACGAGATATTATCCAACGGGACACCTTCTTTCGCCGTTTTCCCGTTCTTTTCTTCTTTTGAAAAAATAATTCAGTTTTTGACTCGAACAGGAGAGGTCCGTCTTCATTTACTTTTGAATATTATTCTCGATTGATCTTATTTTGTCCTTATTGTTTTTTGACCTGAATCGAAAACTTTTTCAGTCCGTTCGAATATCGGCTTCTTTTATAACGCCGTTCTATTTTCGCTGATTGACTTCGGAAATCAACAGTTCATTGACGCGGAAATTTGAAAAACAAAAAGCCTTCGGCATATAAAAAAGACTATTTCGAAAAATAAAAGAAGCAGCGTTTCTTGAGCGGAAATGGGGATTTAATAATGAATGCTGTATTGAAAATTTCGCGGTATTCCGCTGTTATTCTGCTGATCGTCTTCATTTCTTTGGGAGGACTTTGGCTGGCGGCCCGTTTGTTTGACCCGATCGGCGACGGACTTCGAAACGTTGTCCGGGGAACTTTCGTTGATTCATTAACCGCCCGATTAATACCGGAGGATGAACATGATCATCAAAATAAAGAAGAATCGGAACATGAACATGAACTCGAATCGGCTCCGGGTCATGATCATCATTCCGAATCGGAACATAAAGAAGAAACCGGAGATCCAAAGGAGGCTCATCATAAAAAAGAGGAAATCGTTCAGCTCATTTTGAATCCGGTCAGTATGAAAAATTTCGGACTGGACAATTCGGCCATTCAAACAGTCCGGGTTACCGAATACAAAAAGTCTCGTCTTTATCCGGCGATTATTGAAGATCGACCCGGTCATTCACTAATAACAGTACCGTCACCGGCGGCGGGAATCGTAACGAAAATTTTTTACGAACAGGAAACATCCGTTGATCCGGGTAGTCCCATTTTTGAAATTGAACTGAATCGGGAAATGGTTCGGGAACAGACGGAATATTTGGCTCTGATAAAGGAACGGGAGATCAACGCGGCGGAGATCGAACGCCTTAAACCAATTGAAACAGCAACACTTCCGAAAGTAAAAAGGGACCTTGAATATGATCGGGAACGAATAGAGCAAAATATAAAAAGTAAACGCAAGATGCTTTTGACGCAGGGGATCAACGAAGAAGAAATAGTGCGTTCTCTTGAAAAAGAGAAAAAAACGATTGATCGAATTATCATTCACGCTCCAGCGGCCGCAACGCTTCATCGGGAAGATCAGACCGTTTTGGAAAAGTGTCCGTTTACTTTGGAGGAATTATCGGTTAATTTGGGAGCCGGTGTCAATATCGGCGACCCGCTTTGCCGTCTTTCCGATCTCTGTCGTCTTACCGTTCGCGGAATGGCTTTTGCGTCGAACGAAGCGGAATTAAATCGGGCGCTTGAGCAGAAGAGCGGAGCTTTTCTCGTTCTGGACGGATTGGACGGGAAACGGGAATTTCACCGCGGACTGAATTTGCGTTCGATCGAAAACAAGATCGATCTTAAGAATGGATCGTTGAATTTTCATTTGGATCTCGACAACAGTTTCACCTGCAGTGAATCAAAGGGGGAGGATCACGACGGGATATCGAACCGCCGTTATACTCAATGGCGATACAAACCGGGCCAGCGCTGCGAGATCGGTATTGAATATGACCGGATTGAAAATTGCATTGTTCTTCCCGCGGAAGCGGTCGCGCCTGATCTTTCCGGCTGGTGCGTTTTTGAATGGACGAAAGAGGAAGGCGATTCGCGTATTTGGAAGAAAACGCCCGTTCATTTGCTTCTTAAAACCCGGGACGAGATCGTTCTGGCTAATGACGGAGCGCTTCGGGCAGGATCCCAAGTTGCCGGACGGGGCGCGGTTCTCCTTCTGAACGCGCTGAACGCTAAAAATCAGGCAGGATCCGGCGGCGGAGTCGTTCACGGCGATCATGTTCATTGAAAAAAGAAAGGAGACTGTCCATGTTTAATTTCATTATTCGATTTTCTTTGAACAATCGTCTGATAACGCTTTTATTCGCGGTGATTCTGGCCGGGACCGGCGCGTATCTCGCCTCCCGAATGCCGATCGACGTTCTGCCGGATCTGAACAGGCCCCGGGTCGTCGTTCTGACGGAATGTCCCGGAATGGCGCCGGAAGAAGTTGAATCGCTGGTAACCGTTCCAATTGAAACTTATCTAAACGGTGCGGCGGAAACGTTGGCGATTCGAAGCAATTCAACCGCGGGACTTTCTGTCATCACCATCGAATTCAACTGGAACACCGAACTGTTTCGCTGCCGTCAGATCATCAATGAACGACTGCAAATGGCCCAAGGCGATCTTCCGGAAACAATAACGCCCCGAATGATCCCTTCGGCGTCAATGATGGGTCAGATGATGCAGTTGGCATTTTGGGATGATGACGAAAAAATGGCGCCGATGGATCTTCGGACCATTGCCGACTGGGTGATCCGCAAACGAATTCTCGCGATCCCGGGGATCTCGGAAGTACTCGTTATGGGCGGCGATGTCCGTCAGTTCCAAATTCAGGCGCGGGCCGAAGATATGTTTCGTTACAACGTCTCTTTTGACGAATTGGAAAAAGCGCTGGTCGGCAGCAACAGAAACGTTACCGGCGGTTTTATGGGCCAACGGAGCGAAACGGAAATTCTCGTTCGAACGATCGGTCGGATCGAAAAGCTTAACGATCTGAAATCACTGGCGGTCAAACCGGAATCCGAACCGCCGATTCTGCTTGATCAAGTCGCCGATATTCGGGAAGCCGCGGCGGTCAAAGTCGGATCCAGCGGCGTTTCGATCAAAAATCCCGATAATTCGATCATTTCGCGACCGGCGGTCGTTTTGGTCGTCGAGCGTCAAATCGGTCAGGATGTCCGTCAGCTTTCCGGCAAGATCGAAGAGGCGGTCCGCGAGATCGAAAAAACGATCAATCAGATCCATCCAGGACTCAAAATCGTTCCTCTTTATCAACAAAAAAATTTCATTGATCTGGCCGTCGCCAATGTTGAAGAAGCACTTTATTTCGGCGCGATTCTGATCGTCGTCGTCCTGACATTATTTCTGATGAATTGGCGGACAACGGCAATTACCGTTCTGGCAATGCCGATCTCAATCCTCGTTTCCTGTCTTGTTTTCGCCAAACTCGGAATGTCGATCAATACGATGACCCTTGGAGGAATTGCGATTGCTGTCGGCGAACTGGTAGACGATGCGATTGTCGATGTCGAAAATATTTACCGACGGCTGCGATTGAATTTTCAAAAGCCGAGAGAAAACCGCGAACCGATTATGACCGTTGTCTATCAGGCCAGCTGCGAGATCCGAAACTCCGTTGTTTACGGAACAATGATCGTCGTTCTTGTTTTTCTGCCGGTGTTTTTTCTTGACGGAACAGAAGGCAGAATGTTCGCGCCAATGGGAATCGCTTACGTTGTCTCGCTCCTGTCCTCACTTGCCGTTTCCCTGACCGTAACGCCGATCTTGAGCGGTATTCTTCTTCCGCGGTCCGCAAAAACTCATGTTGATCGGGAAAGTTTCGTTCAGAAGATCTGCAAACGTTTTGCCGCGCTGGCCATTAGGATTAGTCTCGCGTTTCCCCGAACGATTCTCGCCGGTTCCGCCATTCTTGTTCTGACCGCGGCGACAGTGTTTTTTGTTCTTCCGCGCGATTTTATTCCGCCGTTCAACGAGGGGGCTCCGCAAGTCAACATCTCATTGGCGCCCGGCCGGTCACTCAAGATCTCGGAAGAGATCGGAACCCAAATCGCGAAAGATCTTTTAAAAATCAAAGGGGTCCGGTCCGTTATCCGGCGAACCGGACGTTCGGAAATGGATGAACACGCGGTTCCGGTCAATATGTCGGAGATGCTCTGTATTCTCGACATGAATTCAGGCCGAAGCATTACCGATATTTTCGCGGACATTGAACAGGTGATTTCGTCCGATAAACTTCCGGGCGTTACCGCATTTTACGATCAGCCGCTTCAGCATACAATCGCGCATCTTCGAACAGGAACGCGCGCAAAAATTGCCATTAAGATCCGGGGCGACAACCCTCTTCTTTTGCGGCGCCGCGCGGAAGAGATCAAACGGCTGATTTCATCGATTCCCGATATCGGATCGCCGAGAACTGATCCTGTTCCGCAGGACATACCGCAAGTCCGATTTCGTCTGAAACGGGAGGAACTGGCCCGTTACGGACTCATTCCGGAAGACATTAACGCGACGGTCGAAACGGCAATGCGGGGAAAAGTTTTGACAAAAGTTCTCGAAGGCAAAAAAACAATTGACGTTCTTCTCCGTCTTTCCGACGAATATCGGGAAGATCTCGAACGCTTTTCCAATTTACCGATTCGAACGCCAAACGGACTTCTTATCCCTTTGTCGAAAGTCACGGAGATCGACGCCAACGCATTCGGGCCGAACCGCATCTGTCATGAAGGGGGCCAAACACAGATCACCGTTCAAACCAATCCGACGCTTCGAGGATCCGTTGATGTTAAAAACGATATCGTCCGCGCACTTGATCCGCATTGGAAAGATCTGACCGCGGACGGCGTTTTCATTGAAATAACAGGTCTGTTTCAAAGCGAAGAAGAATCATCGCAAAGACTGACCTTACTTTTTACGATTTCTGTTTTTTGCATTTTTCTCGTTTTGTATCGTATGTTTCGATCGGTAAATTTGGCGCTTCAGGTCATGACGGCCCTTCCGTTGGCTTTAACCGGGGCAGTCGCCGCGCTTGTTCTGACGGATCAGCCCCGATCGATCCCGGCGCTGGTCGGCATGATCTCGCTTTGCGGTATTGCCTCCCGAAACGGCATTTTGATCATTGATCATTACCTTCATTTAATGCGGTTCGAGGGGGCTCTGCTTGATCGGGCAATGATCCTGCGCGCCGGAAAAGATCGAACCGCGCCGGTCCTGATGACAACACTGACCTCCGTTCTTGGTCTGCTCCCAATCACGCTGGCTCCTGATATGCCCGGACGGGAAATCCTTTATCCAATCGCCGTTGTCGTCGTCGGGGGGCTGATCTCCTCCGCACTAATGGAGTTCTTTGTCCGGCCCGCGCTCTTCTGGACCTTCGGAAGAAAAGCCGCAATGAAAAGAATCAATAATGATCAAAACATAAAAGACCCGGAACAGTGTCCGCGTTAATAAAATTTTGCAAAAATTTATATACCCAATATAAATTAAAACTTAGAACCTATCCTAAAAATAGATTTAAAGGTAATATACTGCTTTTATTTTAAATTTTCCGTCATTTACGTCGATTGACTGAGTAAATCGACTGTTCTTTTGACGTTATAACGGAAAATACATTATGAATCGGTATAATACCCGTTTATTTCATTTTACAGGATTGATTTCAGAACAGACTCTTAAAAAACTGTTTCCGATCATTTTTGAAAGAACGGTCAGAAACAAGACGTATAGACCGTTTTCATTGCCCGTTTTTCTTCCGAAGGTCAAAAAGTACGATCGAGTCAAAAGAACGATTGAGTCAAAAGAATGATCAAGTCAAATGAATGATTGAGTC
>CAZZEF010000066.1:0-19932 GCA_964652875.1 uncultured Planctomycetaceae bacterium | reverse complement strand
GCCGGTCAAAAAGTTTATAAAACGAATGTTATTAAATTCAAAACGGACGATCAACTGCTCCCCGCCGGACTTTTCGGTCCGGTAACACTTGAAAAAACGAAATGAAGCAAAAGTTTGTCTTGCCCGATCCCCGGAATCGGACAATAAACGGAATTATACCGTTCTCCTTTGAAATTTTCTGTTTTCGGCAGGTACTGTCAATAAAAACGGATCCGCGAAAATACCCGGCTCAACACCCATTGACGGCAAACAAGATCAAGCTGGCCGCTGCGCGTGAACATTTTTTTGAACAATGTTTAACTCACCAATAAGGAAATAAAATGATTTATTTAAAAGGAAAACAAACCAACGGAAATTTTCTGATCGTTTTTTTTATTATCGCTGTTCAGATCTCCTTTTCTTTTGCGCAGGAGACCGCCGAATTTTCGTTGCGGCATGACGAAACGAAATACGGGAAATATTTGAATTCGTTCCGAGTCCCTGATTCACTTCCGACTTACGCGCTCTCCGTTCAGGGAAAATTTCTTTATTCGTCGGGCTCCGGTCATTTCACCGTTTATGATATCAGTCAGCCGAACAAACCGAAGATGCTTTCCCGAATTCTCGGACTTGGCGACGGCCGTCAGATGGACGTTTATAAAAATGTCGCTTACGTAACAGCCCGAACCGGCGGCCTTTATATTATTGATGTTCATGATCCGGCCCGGCCTTTTCTCCGAAGTCATTATGACACAATCGAACTGGCGACCGGTGTCAAATGCGACAACGATATTGCTTATGTTTGTCAGCGTCAGTTCGGAACGGAATTCATCGACATTTCCGATCCGTCTCTTCCGAAGCACCTCGGATACGTTCTTTCCGACGAAGCGCAGTCGGTCGATATCGCCAACGGCATTCTTTACGCCGGCGATTGGGGCAGTCGAAAACTGACTATTTTCGATGTTCGAAACTTAAAAAATCCGCAGCTGCTTGGAACCGCTCCGCTGGGCGGACTTGGCGATGGACTTTTCATTCGGGACAATCTTTGTTTCGCGGCGACCGGTCTTGTCAATTCCAAATTCAGCGGAAAGAAAAAACCGGTCGGCGGAAACGGTCTGAATATCATTTCGGTCAAAGATCCCAAAAATCCGAAAGTATTAAGTCGTCTTGACATGCCCCGACTCTTTTTCAAAATCTATCCCGATACCTGGTCTGTCGAAACGGATGATCATCATACCGCCTATCTCAACAGCACTTATAACGGACTGTTCTGTATTGATGTCAGCGATCCGGTCAAACCGGTCTTTAAAGCGCACGCGGTACCAAAAGACGAAGCCAAAAACCGGCCGGACTGCGTTTGCGATTTGGCCATGATCAAGGACATGATTTACGCGGCTGGCTGCAATTCCGGACTGTTCGTTGTTCCCGCTCCCGGAATCGCCCGCCCGATCGGCCCAAGATCCGGACTTCCCGTTTTAAAAGATCCTGTTCCCAACGATCCTTCGTCAGTGAACGAAATCACCAAACGATTTAATATTTACCGGCCCGGCGGACAAGTCTGCGCCGTTGCCCAACGAGACAGCAAGTCGGTTTGGGTTGCCGCGGGATCGGCCGGTATTCATCTGCTCGATATCTCCGCGGTCCCCCCCCGACCGATCGCCGTTATTCCGACCCGGGGATTCGCTTACGATGTCAAATTCGCCAATAATTTGCTGTTTACCGCGGAAAACGACAACGGATTTGCAATCTATCAAACAATGCCCAACGGGAGTGCGCGACAGATCGGCGCTTACAATCCCGGTTCAATGGTCCGGCAGGCGGTTGTTCCCGATCCGAATAGATACGCTCTGATTAAACACGGAAACGCCAACGTCGAAATTCTTGATATTTCCAATCCTCGTGCCCCAAAAAGTGTTCTCACCGACAGCGTAAGAAGACTTGGTATTCTTTACGGACCTGAACTCGTCGACGGCATGTCGAAAAACCGGACCGCCGCCTGTTTCTGGTGGGGCGGGTGCATTGCCTGGTTCGATTTAAGCGGTTCAAAACCGATTGAACTTCCCGAGACAGAAATCGTTAAAGGATCCTTTTTTGAAGGAACGGTCATATACAAGGACAAGTTTTGGCATTTCAAGTCTGGCGGATATTATGTATATGACATTGCGGACAAGCGGCCGGAAAAAGATCATTCGTTTTATAAAATTCCGGAACTGAAAAGATCCGGAAAGAGTTTTATCGGCTCCAACGGAATTGCGGTGATCTGCGACCGGCGAAACGGTATAATCAACCGCATTGACGTCTCCAAGGCAGAGCAACCGAAATTTCTTGATAAAATCGAACTCAAAGGCCATCCGGAACCCGGTCTCTTTATTAACGGGAAAATGATTATTCCCTGCGGTTATACCGGGCTTTTGATCGAAAAATAAAAGAAGTTCAATGAGCCGGAATCAAATTAAACCGGCTCCATTTTTCCTTTTCAATGTCATGAGGACAGCCGGTTCACCAAGTCAACCGGTCGTAAATAAAAAAGATCAATGAGAACTGCCGATCAGACTTTGGATAAAGACATCATTGGGAACGGGATTTCTCGAATAAAACGATACGTACCGGGCAATCGACCCGTTGAGTGATTCCAAAAGACCGATAAAGCAAACCGCGTTTTTTCGTTTGTTTTCCATTAATTTCAAATAACGCCAACCATCATCGATCTTGACGAAAGATCCGTTTTCCGGACGCAGTAAAAAGTCCGGCGATCCGAGCGCGTTGCCAGTTTCCCGAACGGTTTTCATTTTTTCAGGAACAAGAACAAGTTCAGTCAAAAGAACAAAGCTGTCGGTCCGGGCCCCCGCGGTTTCCAGCCGGTAATTTGGCCCCCAATAAGGAATAGTACTTGGAATCGGCCATCCGTTGTCCGTTGATCTTCCCATTCGTTCAAGCAGTCGGATCTGACCTTGGCGCACTTCAATTTTCAATTCATTGATTTTCGCCTCGGACCGAAGCAGTTCGGATTGCCAGGTACCGATCAGCGCGGCCAGATCAGGAGTCCCCTGACTGGTCCGCAGCTTGTTCGGAAGATCTTTTAATATTTCATTCAAATTCTGATGAACTTTTTTCTCGATCTCCAGTTCGGCCAATTTCGTTTTGAGCCGCCAGTAAGCGTCAACAATCGCAAGACGTTCCTGAACGTTCTGATTATTGCCAATCGCCTGCCGAAGTGAAAGCGGCATCTCGACAATTGGAGAATCACCGGCTCCGCTGCGGCCGACATCGATCTTGTAAAGAACGGTCAAAATGTCACGCATTCTCGTTTGCAATTCTTCCGGAACCGAAACGTCATTACTTTCCGGCTCAACAACGGAAGAAGCAGGAAGAGATCCTTTGACCGGTGTTTGGTTCAGCGCGACCCGCTCGTTTTGAAATGTTTCGAAACGCGGCATCTGTCCCCGAATGATCATTGACCCGGAATCACCGTTTTCCAGAAGCTCCGGGGATCGGCGAATGCGGTCCTTCGGATCCAAACCGTTTGACGATCCTTGTTTTTCAGGCGTTTTTTTGAAAAATTTATCCGATTCGGAAGAGGAGTCATCAGGCTTTTCAATAATTTTATGTTCCGGAAGCGTCGGAGGAAGTTCAATGATTCTCTTTTCCGAATTTACTTCCGAAACCGTTTTGAGCGGGGAAGGCCGGACCGGCGCGATTTCAGCTTTTGAAATTTTTGTTTCGGTCGATAAAGCGGCCGGAGGGGAGATCTTCGTTTTCGAATCGGAATACGAAGATGTTTTTTCGATCATTCCCGACATTGGTCTTATTGACGTATCGGTCATCTTAAGAGGAGCGGGAACCTTTATTGTCCGTTCAGATTGATCGGCCGACTGACGGTAAAGCGTTGTATCGTAACCAACAGATCGGACACCGGAGGTTCGCACTTCCGCTTCCTGATAACGCTGATTGATCGTCGCGAAAAAGCGGATCCCCCTAACATTGGCGGAAACAGTTTCCGCGGAATATTCAGCCATCATTTTATTATATTCGATAATTGCCCGAACCATTTCGATTTTCGCTTCGGTCGCGCGATCCAGGGCGGTAAACAATACTTCATTGGATACATTCGGCTTTTGGAACAACGCCTTCAGACCGGCATAAGCCTGATTTGAGCCTTCGATTCGGGCGCAAACCGACTGAAACTGAAGCGGAATCGTTTGCGCAAGATATCTTGCCCGAAACGACAGCGGACGATTTTTGGCGATTTCCTCTTTACGCGTGTTGTATTCCGATACAGAAGGAACATCGGACGGAACAGGAAGAACGGATTTCAGCGCTTCTTTTCTGTCCTTGGCATTCATCTGAAAGGTTCCGCGAAGGGACGAATAAAGTTCCGGATATCGGGCGCACAAGGAAAACTGCGCTTCCGTAAACGCCAGTTCCGCGATTTTCATTTCATTAACAGCCGCCTGCTGATTGGAAACAGAGAACGGATCATTTCGGTTTGCCGAGCGGTCCATACAGAGCTGAACATCCTGAAGTCTTGTCAAACAGACATTATAAATCGCAAATTTTTCTGTTAGAGACCACCAATCCTGAACGCGCTGACTGCGAGCGTAAGCGTTTCCGGTATTTTTAATAAAATCGGCCAACGTCATCTTTTTGCCAATTATATCCGACCGAACCGGATCGGGCATTTTCAAGAAAGCGCTGAACACATTACTTTCAGGAATCGGAACCAATTCCGTTCGGACAGGATTTTTGACTGCCGGGGCCGTTCGGTTCTTGTTATTTGCCGGAGCGTTCGATACGGCGGATCGGGATCCATTCTTTAGCGCGGGAGAAACCGTCGTATTCGAACGCAAATCAGGAACCTGGTTTACTGACGATCCGGAAGGAACGGCGCTTTTAATCGCGGGAATCGAACCGGGCGGAACCGGCGCGTTTCGGACAGAAGACGAAACTCCTGATGAAGAATTACTTCCCGGAGAATTATTCGAAAGCGGATTCGATCCCGCAAGCGGAGGATTGTTCGAAAGCGGATTCGATCTCGCAAGCGGAGGATTGTTCGAAAGCGGATTCGAACGGTCAGAGGAAGAAGACGCTCCGTTGCCAGCCGATGCGGACGGCATTGCCAGCGCGGATGGCGCCGACGCGACAGGATTAACCTTTTTAGGCGCCGGTTTTGAAGCAGATGCCCCTCCTTGATTTAATGAATTTGAATTTTGAGAAGCCGACGGCGGAGAGGGAATCGATGTATTTCCCAGCGACGGCGGCGGGGGAGGCGCCGACGTTGACGGAAGTTTGGGCAAAGAAGGTTCTCCGCTGGCGTTAGATCCAGTTTGGGAAGACGTTCCTCCGGCCGTCATTGCGATTTCTGTCGGAGACGGCAGCGACGGAAAGGAGAACCCTGAAGCGGGTCCGGTTGATCCGGACGCCAACTGACTCGGCGGGGGCAGTTGCGGAAAATTACCGATGCCCGGAAGATCATTTTCCTGCGCCCAAACACAGCTTTCAGCAGAAGAACCAATCGCCCAAACGGTCAAAACAAGAAAAACCAATCCCGCAAAAAAAGAAAACGCTTTCTTTCCGTAAACAGCAAATCCTTTTCGTTTTACCTTCCGATCGTTTTCAGAATTCCCAAAGTATTCTGACCGCGAAACGAAAAAACCAAAAAGAAATCGGTAAAATTCAGATCGTTTTGCGCGGCGGCCAGAAAGTTTTTTCCCCTGTTCTGCCCGACAGTTTTTCGAAACCGGATCTTTTTTTGACGGCGTTGCGAAAAGAATCGAGTGAATTCGGCCTGATAGATTCAACATGAGAACAATCCCTGCATCAATACATTGAAATTCAAAGAAAAGAGGAGCCAAAAACGTCCATATTTTTGTTTTCCTCTTCCCAATAAAAATTATACAATATATTTATTTATATCGCAAGGGCAAATTTTTTCGAATTTATTTTATTGATTTTGTTTTCACTTTTCCGACTGCCGACTGATTGGGGCAAAACGAATATCATTTTAACGATGAACTAATTTAAGTTTCGTTTTATTACTGCCCCAACATTCGATTTTCCGCAGAAGAGTCCGGAAACCGGCTATTTCTTTTTGAAATGGAACAACCGACTGTCAAGATCGCCGAAAAGCCAAACCAGCTGGCCGTATTCCTGCAGCGCACGTCCTGTCATTGGACGGACGGGAGAGAGCTTTACCCGTTCCAAGCCAAAACCTTCGTATTTGCTTTTTTGCGGATCGCCGAACCGCTCGACCTCATAAACCGCGTCCGGATCCAATCCGCGCAATCGGATATTCGGGATCATTTCGCCGTATTCCATTCCGTGTCCGAAAACAAAAAGAAGAGCTTCCGATTTGTCTTTTGAAACAAATTCGAAAGCGGAATATTTTTTATTTTCCCGATAAACGGCCAGCCGGTAAAGTTCGCCGAAATCGACAACAGACCGGAACCGTTTATATAATTTGACATATCCGGCGCATTCGTCAAGATCTTCCTGCGGGCTTTTGTCCAGCGGCAGTCCAACGGAAAGCCAGCTCATCATTCCGGCGTAAGCCATAAACTGCATCGGAAAATCGCGGTGATTGAGCAGATAAGTATAAAGCCGACTGATCTGACAGCCGCCTCCCGCCATTTTGGACGGATGGAGATAAGTGAAACCTTCATGAATGTTCAATATATCAAGCGTGTCCTGATTGTCGCTGCGATTGATCCGCGAGAAATATCGGTCCATTTCAAGATCCAGCCGCCCGCTTCCTCCGGCGCAATTCTCAAAATAAACATTTGGAAAATCGGCCCGAAGCCGCCGAAAGATCTCATAAAAATTGTCGGTGTATTTTTTATGAAGGGACCGCCGGTCTTTCGCCGTCGGAACGCCCGGATGTCGATTCAGATCGATTTTGAAATAGGCAATATCATTCTCCGAAAGAAATTTTTTGATCACTCCGTAAATATAATCGCGAACATCGTCCCGGGCAAGGTTCAAAAGTGAGTAATCCTTGCCGTCAAGCAGCCAGTCCGGATGTTTTTGATAAACTTCACTCTCTTTATCGACCCGCTCCAATTCCAGCCAGATCCCAAATTCCATTCCGTTGCGTTTGACTTCGTCAATGATCTTTTTAAAACCGCCCGGGAATTTTTGCGGATCAATGACCCAATCGCCCATATTTTTCTGCCAACCGGCGTCAATAATGAACGCCTCAACACCGATCTTCGCGGCCAACGGAATAAGTTTCATTACATTTTCTTCGGTAACCGTCTCCCGGCGAATACAGGAATAGGTATTGAAGACAACCGGCATCAAGCGTTTCCGCATGTTGTCCGGAAAGATCTCATTCTGCTGATATCGATGAATCGTTCGGGACATTCCGCCGAATCCATCCCGGGTGAATCCGGCCAGAAAGACCGGCGTTTTAACACTTTTCCCCGGCGCTGCTTCCAGTTCGAAATCAAAATTGTTCAAACCGCCGAGAAGGTTCGTTTCACCGTAAGCGTTTTTATTGATCTTGAACTTCCAGTTTCCGCTCCATAAAAGAGTACCAAACCAAACCTCGCCAGAATTTTCATCGGCGTTGCCTTTATCGAACGCGAAGAACGGAACATGATGATGACCGCTCAAACCGGAGCGCGACTCAAAGACCCGCTCACCAAGCGTCAGATCTTCCCGGGTAACCTGATATTCCTGCCCCCAAGCGCCATCCAAATGCGTTAGACGCCAGTTTCGGCCTCGGGCCAGCGACCATTGCGCGGAAAAGAAATTCTCAAAAACAAGCGGTTTGTCCGAAAGATTAAAAACTTCAACCCAGCGACTGATCAGATCATATTCAGGAAACAGTTCATAATGCAATACAATTCGCCAGGTCTTTTGACCGGCTAAGAGCGAAATAGCCAAATGCGTATCGCTGACCAGTTCATATTTTTCATAACCGGCGTCAAAAAATTTCGGATCGTCCGGACTTTTTAATTTGAGTGCCGGATCAAAATTATACTGATTGGTTTTCCAAACATAAAGCGGCAACTCCCAACGCGACTGCAAAGCGTTGCGGCTGTGTCCCCAGGCATGATAAGTCAGTTCATAAAAATTAGGAAGATCCTTGACCGCGCCGATCTTTCCCCCCCAATAAAAATTACCGGGCCAACCGATTCCTTCCTGAAACGCCGCTCCCTTTTTGTATTGATAAAGTCCGATTCCGTAACTCATCCTTTCCGTCGAAAGAAGAAAGACGCCGCGCGAATCGTCAAACTGAATATATTTCGATCCAATCTCCTTGGCAAAAAGAACCGTCGAACTGATCGTCATTACTGCGAAAAACAAGATCGAAAGAATCTGTTTTAACATTATTTTCTCCTTTTGTATAATAATAAATATCCGAAAAAGATCTACCGATTCCATGATCAATTTTCCGTTATATGTCAAAAGAACAGTCTATTCGCAAAGTCAATCGGCGGAAATAGCGGAAAATTTAAAAGGAGTGCAGTATAAATCATTATAAATTTGTATTTGCGAAGAATATTTTTTGTTTTTCTTTCATTTATTTTGGCGACGCCGGACCGCGCATTTATACCGGTTTTCGATCTAACGTTATACCGATTGCATCATGAATTTTCCGTTATAACGTCAAAAGAACAGCCGATTCTCGCAGTCGTTCGGCGAAAAACACAAAAATAAAATTTTTGAAGGCGGTATCCCTCCCGGCCATTAAAACGAAAGGACGAAAGACGCTTCTTTTGATTCGGAAGCGGTCAAAACAAGAGACAAAACACTGCTCTTGACTTCCGTTTTTATAGGGACGTCCGCGTTCACTTTTCGGCAGTTCCAACCATCGGGGAGAAGAAAATGAAGTGTTGTCGAACAGCCTGCAACAAGTTTGATCCTGCCTGACAGCTGTTTTTTATTTTTATCAAAAACAAGTCCGGTCAGATCAACCGCGCCTTGCGTTATATGACGATTACTGCTGAGAAACTGCGGGATCTTTTGAACCGGATGAACGGCCAGCAAACGGACCGCATGAGCCGGAATTTCAATCGAAAAACCGGTTCTGACTTTTCCGCAAAAATGATCGGTCCAATATTCATAAACGGCGTATTCCCGATCAGGATCAAGTCCCAATTCATTAAAAGTAAAGCCGGACCGCCGCGTCTTGTCCGTCCAGTTAAAGACCGCGACAACATCCCAATCGAGAAATGACCGGCGGATCTTTAAATCCCAAACAGAATAAAGCGTTTCGATCGGATAAAGATCTGTCGGGTAAACATCGCAAACCGGCAGCGCTTTCTGAAGCAAAGCGATCCGTTCCTGCGTCAGTTCAGCCAATTTATCGCCGGAAAACATCATCTGACCGGGCAGACTGACAACCGTTGCCGAGACACGCGCTTCCTCCAAAGTAAGGGCTTTATTAACCAGCAAGGTATCCGGATCATTGAAGTAAACAATATTATGAGTAAAAAGACGGCGCAGCGTTTCGAATCCCTGATCGGTAAGATTGTCCCAAGTAACCGGCCTTCCGGGCTTGACAATATCGGCACCGATCCGGGAAGCGTCGGCGAATTGAACTTCCGGACCGGTAATCGTTCCGCGACAGGACAAAAAAACGCGGTCATTTCCAATTGCTTCCCGAAAATCGCGGACGAAATTTTCATAAGGATTGCCGGAGTCGGGACATTTCATGCGCGATCGGATCTCGGGCCGTTCGAAATGATAAGGAGCATGACGCGGATTATAAGCCATTCCGTCGATCTTAAAGAATTCGTAACCCCAATCCCGGGACGCAATTCGAAGCTTTTCCCGGGTATGTTTTCGAACCTCCGGATGCGATGGATCCAGTGTATAGGTACCCGCCCAACTTTTAACCGGCGTTCCATTCGGTTCATGAAGAAACCAGTCTTTATGTGTTTTATAAAATTCGGTACTGCCTGTTCCCCAAGGGACATACCAAAGTCCCGGTCGAAATCCAAGCGCGCGAATATCGTCCGCTAATTTTTTCATTCCGTCAGGAAACTGTTTTTTATGCTGTTTAAGATCAAGATTATGAAAATCAGAAACTGGGATCTTGTTCGAATTTTCCTGCCAGGATTCGATCGACCAGAACTCCAATCCGAACGGCTGAAGGTATTTTTTACCCAGCCGGGCTTCTGCAAGATTCTCTTTTGCGCCCGCCTGATCGAAATAGACATTCCAGCTCATCCAACCGGTCGGCGGAGAGGGACAGCGTTTGCGGTCAATCGGTGTATAATACGGAACCCAACGCTCTTTATAATAATCTTTGTAAATTCGAAGTCCGAATGTTCCGCAGATCCTGTCCTCAAAATGAATGCTGAATTTTCCTTTTCCAAGGGTTCGCAATTCAAGACCGGCCCCATAAAAACGCGTTAACAGATCCTCACTCGGCGAAAATACGGAATCATTCAAGCGGGAATCGCTTCCTCCCGATCCAAGCGTTACTATTTTCTCATTCGGACGGGGAGCTTGCCGACAGGCAAAACCGTCGGACCGAAAATCAAGTGTCCCGTCAAAAGAAAATTTCGCCGGATAAAGAAGTTTCGTTATCCGCGGATGAATTAAAAACGAAAGTTCATCTCCGTTCTGCTGAAATGAAATACAAGCCAGAATAACCCCTTTCGAATTGACCAGCGCCAGTTGATTGTTTTTCCTGTCATACGGAACAATTACCGAAAGAGGTCCGTCTCCGTTTTCGCAATGAAACGCGCCGATCAGAACAACATTTCGATCTTTGTTTTCAACGGTTATAAGAGAACTCTCCGCGTTCCAGGAAATAAACCAGGGACCGAGAATCAGAGCAAAAAGCGCCGCGACGGAAGATGTCATTGGGGGTTCCTTTGTAAGTTTTCTTTTATCAGGTAATTATTTTTTCTGTATTGATCGACTTTTATATTTATACACGTTTCCACATGTTTTTTAATACCCGGGGAACAATCATTATATCTGATTAATCGACTTTCATTATATCTGATAAATCGGCTTTTGGGAATTATTAAACAGAAAAAATAGAATAAGATCGGCCTAAGATCCATTTTTATACTGCTTTTATTTTAAATTTTCCGTCATCTCTGCCGATTGACTGCGTGAATCGTCTGTTCTTTTGACGTTATAACGGAAAATTCATGATGGAAGCGGTATAAAACCTTTGTAAGCTCGAAAGCGGCAAACTGCAAATTAGAAACGATCACTGAAATTAATACCGAGGCTCTTGATAAAACTCATGTTTATTTTATAATTAAATTTGGCATCGGTTTTTCTGCGATGCAACGGATCCAGCATACGCCCAAAACAGTCTCTAATAATATAATCGATTGGACACGCTTATATTATTATACTGCTTTTATTTTAAATTTTCCGTCATTTTCGTCGATTGACTGCGTGAATTGGCTGTTCTTTTGACGTTATAACGGAAAATTCATGATGAAATCGGTATAATTGAAAACAATCTTTCCGAAACGAGCTGAATCATGGATGAAATAACAAAATACTTTCTCGCCGCGGCAGTCTTTCTCTTTCTTGGCATATTTGCTGGAAAGATCTCTTCTGTTCTTCGCATTCCGGTTTTGATCATGATCCTTGCGGTCGGAATGCTCGCCGGATCAGACGGATTCGGGGGGATCTATTACGCCGATTATCGACAGGCCAATTTTATTGGTTCGCTGGCTCTTTCTTTCATTCTTTTTTCCGGCGGATACAATACCGGCTGGAAGGAGATCAAAAAAGTTCTTCTGCCCGGAACAATTCTGGCCAGCTGGGGTGTTTTACTGACCGCAGTTCTTTTGGGAGTAACCGCGGCCAAACTTCTTCATCTTCCGCTGGAATGGGGGCTTCTTTTCGGGGCGGTTATTTCGTCCACTGACGCCGCGGCGGTCTTTGCCGTCTTTCAATCAAGAGGTTTCGCCCTTAAAGGAAAACTGCGTCCGCTTCTTGAATATGAATCGGGCAGCAATGATCCAATGGCCGCGTTTCTTACTCTCTTTATGATCGATAAATTGACAAATCCGGAAATGTCTTATTATATGATCGTTCCGATGTTTCTTTTGCGGTTCGCGATAGGAACGGGAATCGGCATCGCGGTCGGGTCTCTTGTATCCCAACTGTTCAATCGGATCAAACTAGAATACGAAGGTCTTTATTATGTCCTTGGCATCGCGACGGTTTTTCTTGCTTACTCGCTGGCCGAATTATGCCGGGGCAACGGTTTTATGGCTGTTTACGTTTGCGGCGTAACACTGGGTAACTGCCGATTCGTTTACAAATACGGACTGGCCCGTTTCAGCGACGGAGTTGCCTGGCTCATGCAGGTTACCGTTTTTTTAACGCTCGGCCTTCTCGTTTTTCCGAAAAAACTTGCGGGAATCGCTTGGGACGGCGTTCTTTTAGCCATCCTGCTCATGTTTGTCATTCGTCCGCTGGTCGTCTTTATCTCTCTGATCGGCAGCCGGTTTAACTGGAAAGAAAAAATTCTGGTCTCTTGGGGAGGTTTTCGCGGCGCGGCCCCGATCGTTTTGGCTACGTTTCCATTAATGGCTCAAATTGATCAGGCCGATCGAATGTTTGACTTGGTCTTTTTCATCGTGTTGATCTCAATTCTGGTTCAAGGAAAAACAATGCTTCCGCTGGCCAGACGCCTTGATTTGGATCAGCCCGCGGAAGAAAAAGTCCGGTTTCCTCTTGAATTCGAAGAGACCGGCAACTCGAACGACCGGCTTTATCAATTCTCTATCGGAACTCACTCGTCTCTGGTCGGACAAACGGTTGTCGATCTCAACCTCCCGTCCGGCGTTTTGATCCCAATGATCGGACGCGGCAAACAAACAATTATTCCGCACGGCAATACCGTTATTGAGGCTGGTGATGAATTATGCCTCTTTTATGATCCAATCGCGCACCCGGAAGTTGAACAGATCTTCGAAAAAGATTTCTGACAATGAATTGATCTCTTTATACTTACTGCCGAAGATCTAAATTTCCCCCATCTGTTGCTTCGCGAACCCGGAAGTTGTGAGGGAAAATTTAAAATAAAAGCAGTATAAAACACAATGTCTAAAAAGTTCTCTTCAATCAGTTTCGAAAGACATCATTTCGAATTTTCACCGTCTTTATCCGGCGCGGGCGATTTTTCATTTTTCTTTTCGGAATCGGTCAATTTTTCAAGCCGTTCTTTAAGGAAACTTCCGGGAACAAGATCTTCATTGGCAATTATATCGATCTTCCATATTTCTCCGTCTTTTATTAAAATGGCGTTGATAATTTCCCCATTGGCAAAGGTTCCCTTGACGAAGGCTTTATCGCCGTTAATCGTTTCGGAACAGGAGAGATATCCCCGTTTGTTCGCCAATTTTTTCGCCATTCCAAATGCCAAGGGCGAGACACCTTCTCCATCGAGCATGATCTTTTTCAGTGTCTCCTGATCCCCTTTTTTTAAGGAAATGAAATAAGTTTGCAAAACTCCCGATGGTGAAGATAATGAAGGTCCGGAATTCATTTTATCGCAGCCGGCAATAAAAGTCAGAGAATACAAAAGGAAAAAAGCGGATCGGAACAAACATTTACAGAAACTTGTTGATAAAAACTTGTCAGGAACAGAATGGGCCGAATTCATGAATAAAACTCCTTTTTTTATACTGGTTCTTATTTTTTCAGACCGTCAATTTTCCAGGTAAACGGCGCAAGTTCAACTGTTTTTTGAGTTCCGTCCTTTTCCGTAACCGTCGTATTGATTCTTTTATCGCTGAAGTTAATAAGGACCAGCGATACTGTCTCGCCAAGGATCCGTTTAAACGAAAGAACTTCGTCGGGCGCGGAATTATCAAGCCAGACAAGAGAGCCTTCTGTAAACTGTCTGTTTTCCTTTCTCATTTTGGTCAGCGACTGAACCAGCAGGGTCCGCCGCTGGGCTTCTTCGGTACCGGAGTCTTCTTTCCAATGAATATAAAATTCATTCTTTTTGCCAAAAATGGAATGCGGTCTTTTATCGCAGATCTCCTGACCGCAATAAATCATCGGGGTTCCGTCAAGAGTAAAGAGAAAGGCCAAAGCGGCATCCATCTTCTTTTCGCCCCAGCGCTCTTCCGAACGAGGACGTAACTTCTTCTTATTTAAATTCCAAGGTTGATTGGCATAATCATGATTTTCGACGCAGTGCATATATTGAGCGCCGAGCGGATATTGGGCCATTTTTTCTTTCGCCTTGCGAAAAAGTGAAACGGATCCCTTTTTATCGAACACTTTCGGGTACTGGAATTGAAGTTCGAATCCGTAACACTCATCGAACGCGTAAAGAAGATCATCTCCTCTCATTCCTTCGCAAAACGTTCCGACTTCCGGATTGATCTTTTCCATTCGTTTACGTCCTTCGACCCAAAAATCAAGCGGAACAAGATCCCCGACATCCATTCGGTAACCATCAACTTTATATTCTTTCAGAAAGTATTCCATGTTCGAATAAAGGTATTCGCGAAGTTCGGGCGACTTGAAATTAATTCTTGGAAAAGCCCAATCGCCGGTTATAAAATTACCATCTTTGTCTCGTTGAACAAATTCGGGATGATCTTTTAAAAAGACCGCCGTTGGTCCGCAATGAAAATAGACAAGATCGAAAATGACTTTCAGTCCGAGCGAATGCGCGCTTTTGACAAAAGATTTGAGATCGTCATCCGATCCGTATTCCGGATCGACATGAAAATAGTCTTTAATACGGTAAGGATTTTTCGGGTTTTCCATTCCGGATCCTTTTTGCCTGCCCGACCAATATTTTTTGTCCATATCATCATCAGCGCAGAATACAGGACAGAGATAAACAATCGTCGCTCCCAGTCCCGCGATATGAGACAGCTTCTTTTCCGCCGCCTTCAGCGTTCCTTCCGGAGTAAAGGCCCGGGTATTGATCTGATAAATAACTCCCTTTCGAAGCCATTCAACCGGAACGCGAGCCCGTTTTTCTGCTCTGTTTTGCGCGGTTTTATCACCGTCATTCCCGGCATACAAGATTGAGGCTGTTAAAAAAAACAACAGCAAGGCAAGCTTCCTTATCATCATTTTCCTGCTCCCTGAATTTTCATTATAATATCGGCGGCATTTTGTTTTTTCCGTTCTGACGTCAAAAAGAAATGCCTGTTCATGAAATCAATCCGTGACGGATTCAATTTCGCGATTTTTCAAAGATTATAACAGATCCATTTATTCATGTCAATTTTATTCTTTTTCTCCTCTTTTCCGCTATTTTTTCATTACAATTTATTAGAAATTCTTTCCGTTACAATTCCTGCTCCGTCCAAGAATTCGCTCAATTCTGATCAAAAAGAATTCGCGAATATTTAACCAAATATGAATTGACCAATCGAGATCAGTTATCTTATACTGCTCTCTTTTATTTTCCGTTTGGTTAATTTCATGTCCCCGCTGTTCTTTTGACGTTAAATGAAATCCCTTTAACAAAACCGTTTAAACTGTTTTATTTTAAATTTTCGTCATTTTCGCCGATTGACTGCGTGAATCGACTGTTCTTTTGACCTTATAACTGAAAATTCATGATGAAATCGGCATACTTGGATTTTTACAAACAGATCAAGACAAGCATTTTCTCAATTTTTGATTATACCCGACCAAAAATATTTTTACAAGCATATAACAAATGTTTCGCATGATATACTCTCTGACCTTGCTCTTATTCTGGATCCGTTAAAAAAACACGGTCGTAAACTTTCCGCACTGACCGACAGGAAAAATTTCTTTCGGGATCTTGCTTTTCACCGCTGAAACGGATAAACTATTGAAAAGATCATTTACTCCGCCCGTTCAACTTCGGTATTCGAAAAGGATCAGAAACACCGATCAAACCGTTTTCTGTTTTTTCGGCTGACCGCCGGTCGGATCCTTGACAAACATCTTTATGGATGACCAGGCATAATAAAAAGTTATATTTTCCAAAAATTTTGAATGATCAGACAAATATAAGGAAAAGGAGAAAAAATGCGAATCAGCGCGTTCGGCCGAATCGGCATCGCCTCTGTATTGTTTTCAATGTTGTTAATTATCTCAAGTACGGGATCTCTGCCCGCGCGGGAACATGCCCCCAAACTTTGCATTGGAGGAGGCGGAGTTTGGCAGAAATCGGTCGAATTCGAAGTCACCAATCTAACGGATCTCGACTGGACGGACAAGATCATTGAGATCCCAATCGCGGGAACTGTCAGCTCACCGAAAGCAAACGCTCTTCCGTTGGTCAATCAGCAGGCGCAGTCTGTTCGTTTCTGCGATTTGCGCGATACGGAATACATTTTTAATATCGTCAGTCCCCAAGGAACGGATCTTCATCGCGGATCAATTCCCGAAAATGCCCGACTCATGATTTCCGTAACCTGTCCGGCTAAAAAATCAGCCGCTTTCAAGATCTTTTTCGATAATCCGCAAGCTTGGGTTATGCCCGACTGGCTTAAAAGCAAGGGAGAAATAACCAATCTTGATTTCGAACTCGGCACCGATAAAGACATAATCGGCTGGAATCTTGACGCAAGCGACGCCAAGAGCAAACTGAACCGCTGCGAAGAAAAACCCTATTCCGGAAAAAAATGCATTAAATGCGAAGTCGCGGCCGATGCGGAACCCTCCTGGATCGCTGCCCGTCAAACCAACCTCGCCATTGTACCGGGCAATAAATATCATTTTGAAGCTTGGGTTCGCGCGCAAAACATCAAGGGGTCCTGCGGCTGGTTTCTTCATATCGGCAACAGTCAAAAGCCAATGATCGCTTCCCCGATGATCTATTCCGGAACAGGATCTTACGACTGGAAAAAAGTCGAATACTCATTCACCGCGCCGGAAAAATGCGATCTGTTGACGATCGGAACCGTTCTTCGCGGAAGCGGTACCGCTTGGTATGACGCCGTTAAATTTACATCAATCGGCGAAAATAATGTTGAATTCGCCTTAAAAATCAATCCGGTTAAAAAATACGAATCAGTCTGCTGGTATCCTTCCGCGAACGGAGCAAACGGATCCGCGGAATTCAAGCCGGAACTTCTTCTTAAAAACAGAAACGCTCGTTACGCTCTTTTAAGAGTCGGCTGCGACTCACCCAAGGATCTGCGCAAAACGATCAGCGTCGATCTTAATACCATCAGCTCCCGTTGGGGAAGAGATCTCGAACAGGATGACTTCGAACTGCGAAATTTGAGCAATCAGCCGATCTCCTGCAGGATCTGGAGCGGATTCGCTTTCTTTTCCGCCAGTGTGCGTGCCAATTCGGATAATTATTTTCTCCTGATCGAAAAAACAACGTCCGCAAAATCCAAAAAGATCCGAAAGATCAACGCCGAGGTGTCGATTTCCGGTCAAGCTTTTCCCGGTACTTCAATGCAGACACTCGATACAGCTGATCATTCCTCCAAATCTTCTCAACCGAAAAATTCCGAGGCCGATTCCGTTACCGAATCGATTCCCGATTTCATTTTGAAAGCCAATATTGTTAAAAACGGCAACATCGAAGATCCCGATTTCAAGATCGCCTGGTCTCACAATCAGCCGGATAAAAACATCTCTTTCAAAACCGTCGATCCGCGTAACTCCTTTTTAGGGAAACAGGCGCTTGAAATGAGCGTTGATTCCAAAGCGTCAAGCGAATGGCGCGGATTCCGTCAGTCGGTCAAAGTAACCCCCAATACAAGATATCTTTGCGGATACACCGTTTCAAGCGACTCGCCTTCCGGCGGTTATCAGCTTCATCATCATCAGAAGACAGCGGACGGGAAACTTTCAACCGGCGGAATGGGATCTCTCGGCAAAACAGTCGGAGGCAAAACCGGCTGGACGCGTCAGCTCGGGATCATTAAAACAACCGCGGATACCGAAAGACTCGAACTGCATTTAACGTCAACCGCCGCCGGAACCGTTCGTTATGACGATCTTTTTCTCATCGCGATGGAATCGGCGGAACCGGTCGGATTCAGCGGCGGTCGGGACGGATGTTTCCAAATTCCCGCCATTATTAAAGTGTTCGAACAAACAACCTTTGAAGAGAACCGGCAAGATCTCGGTGCCCGGGAAAGCGCGTTTGCGGTTATGGCCAAAAATGAAAAAGAAACAATTCAAATCGCGATCCGATCCAAGTCGAAAAAACTGTTCCAATTGGCAGTTACCGAACCGATCGGACGTCAGAACGGCCTCAAACTGACCGCGCCGGAAACGGAAGCGGTCGCGACTGTTCCCGTCGATTACGGTACTTCCTATTACAATATCAGAAATCTTAAATCGCCAATGATTCGCAAGATCCCAACCGCTTCTCCTTCCTGCGACGGCTGGGCGGGAATCTGGCCGGATCCGCTTATTCCGGTAAACGCGGCAACCGTCCGTTCGGAAAATGATATTCCCGCCCCCGTTAAAATTGATGTTGACGCTGCGTCTGCCGAATCGATAAACGATTCTCAGTTCGTTCTTGCGCTCGGACAAAAAGGATTCTTCCAAATCGAAGCCAATAAGACACGCGCGCTCCAGTTCTTCTTTAAGACCGAACCGGACACCCCCGCCGGTCTTTATGACGGATCGATCTTCCTGAAAAATATGCAAGACGGAAAAATCGAACGTATTCCGTATACCGTCGAAGTACTGAATTTCACCCTTCCGGATCAGCCTGTAAAAGGCGCAATTTACGATGCCCGAATCACCGGAAAATTCTTTATTACCAATCCAAACCAGGATCAGAAAAAACTGGTTATTGAATACCTGACCAATAAAAAACTTTATCCGGACGGTATTCCGGTTTCACCGAAAATCAATTACAATCCTCAAACAGGAAAGATCACTTCCGACTGGACCGAATTCGATCAATACGCCGACTGGTATTTCAATACACTCAATATAAAACTGACCTATACTCCGAATATGTTTTATCTGTTCGGCTGGGGAATGCCGCCGCGAAAAGCCTCCGGCGAAAATCCCTATCCGGGCGAATATCCTTACGAAGGCGCCGATCGTGCCAAACTCCGGCCCGAATACAAAAAAGCCTATCAGGCCATCCTCCGGGAATTCTGGACTCATGTCAAAGCCAAAGGCTGGGCTGACCGGTTCGTTCTTTATATTTCCGATGAACCGTTCTATTCCAAAAAAGAGATCATCGAACAGATGAAAGCGCTTTGCGACATGATTCACGAAGTCGATCCGTCTATTCCGATCTATTCGAGTACCTGGCATCATGTCCCCCAATGGGACGGTTACATCAACGTTTGGGGAATCGGACATTACGGACTGGTTTCACCGGAACAGATCCAAAAAATCAAAGACAACGGCGGCCGAATCTGGTGGACAACCGACGGTCAAATGTGCCTTGACACCCCTTATTGCGCCGTTGAACGCCTGTTGCCCTATTCCTGTGTTCGCTGGGGGGCTGACGCTTACGAATTCTGGGGCGCTACCTGGTATACTTACGACCCATTCAATTTCGGATGGCATATTTATATTCCGCAGTCGGATCAGCCCGGTGTTCATTATTACGTTCGCTATCCGAACGGCGACGGATATATTGTCTATCCCGGCAAGCCGCTCGGACTCAAAGGGGCGCTCAGTTCAATTCGAATGGAGCAGGCCCGGGAAGGGGTCGAAGACGCCGCCTGGCTGACCCTCTTTAAAACGGAACTCGATAAACGGGCCGGAAAGACCGACGAATTGACCCGGCAGGCTCAGGATCTTTGGAACCGGGCAATGGATCTGGTCCCGATCCCCTGCCCCGGAGGACGATATTCAAGCCTCTTCCTCAAAAATCCTGAACAGATCGATCCGCTCCGTTACGAACTCGGTAAAACCCTCATAAAAATGCGCTCCCAAAAATAGCCGACAGAATACAGGACAACAAGGTGCTGTATTCCAGCTAAATACAAAGAGGGAATAACACTGATACATTATACCGATTTCATCATGAATTTTCCGTTATAACGTCAAAAGAACCGCCGATTCACGCAGTCAATC
>CAZZEF010000065.1:15849-19952 GCA_964652875.1 uncultured Planctomycetaceae bacterium | reverse complement strand
CCGCAGGACGGACGTATCCGCCTGATGGTCGCCGGGGCGCCGGTCGACTTTCGGGTCAGCGTTCTGCCGACCATGTTCGGCGAAAGCGTTGTCTGCCGAATTTTGGATAAATCCGTTATTTCTCTGGACTTGAACAACGTCGGCATGTCGAAGGATCTGCTGATACAGTTCCGGAAAATTATTGAAAAACCGAATGGAATCGTTTTGGTCACCGGTCCGACGGGATCCGGAAAAACAACGACGCTTTATGCGGCACTTTCGGAACTGAATGTCGTTTCAGAAAAACTAATGACGACTGAAGATCCGGTTGAGTACGATATTGACGGTATTGTTCAAATGCCGATCGACGCGGAAATTGGCAATACGTTTGCGCAGTGTCTTCGTTCGATTCTTCGTCAGGACCCGGATAAAATCCTTGTTGGAGAGATTCGGGACCGGGAGACGGCCGAAATCGCGGTTCAGGCGTCTTTGACAGGACACTTGGTTTTCAGTACCCTGCATACCAACGACGCGCCGAGTACGATTACCCGTTTGCGCGATATGGGAATTCCCGAATTCCTTATTACCGCGACCTTGCAGGCTATTTTGGCCCAGCGACTGGTCCGAAAGGTTTGCCCCGAATGCCGGGTTACTTATCAGCCGACGGAAGAACAACTGGCTGAACTGGAACTATCCCGAGAAGACATCGCCGGAAAATCGTTTTATCAGGGCGCCGGATGCGCGCACTGCAATAACACCGGATATAAAGGACGAACAGCCATTCATGAATTTTTGACTGTCAACGACGAAATCAGGGAACTGATCATCTCTGACGCGTCGGTCGCCAAGATTCGGGAAGCGGCTCAGCGAAACGGAATGATTTCCCTGCGCGATGCCGGTTTGGAAAAAGTATTCCAGGGAGCGACGACAGTGGAAGAAGTTGTCCGGGAAACCGTTTTGGACAATTAAAGTATACGACCGGACACGAATTAGATCCGGCGAAACGGATCTTCCGCGGAAACAAAAAGAATCGGCGGTATTGCGCCCGGGGTAATAGGGGCAGCATCATTAAATTCCGGTTTGAAAAAGTGAATTTCGGCAGTTTTTTATAAATTGCCAAATAATATATTGTATTTCATTGAAAACAGTGTAAAATCAAAAATGACGCGGTGAACGGACGATCGGAGTTTCGTTTATTTTGATTGGGATCAGGGCAAAGGATCCGGATCAAAAATCGGCCAAGTTGTTTTTCAAGCATAAACGTTTATATTCCGCATAAGAGGACCAGTATATGCCTAAATATAAAATAGAAGCCGTAGATAACGCCGGTAACGGTTTTAGCGATGTTGTCGAAGCGGCCTCGGAGGAAGAAGTAAATCAGACGATGCGTTCCCAAGGATATATGGTCACCAAGATCGTACTCCATAAGGAACGTCAGGCGAACAAGAAAAAGAAAGTCGCATCGGGTAAATCGTTCGCGCTCGGCCGGGTGAAATCGAAAGTCCTTCGGGACTTTACCCGAAACTTGTCGATTCTTCAGGACGCGGGCCTTCCGATTTTGCGAAGTCTCAACATTTTGATGACGCAATCGAAGCCGGGTGCCCTGAAAAACTGTCTGATTGACGTCTGCGCGGAGATCGAAAGCGGATCGAGTCTTTCCGAAGCGATGGCCAAATCGCCGAAAGCGTTCAACCGTCTTTACATCAACATGATCAAAGCGGGCGAGGCGGGCGGCGCACTGGAAACCATTCTTCAGCGTCTTGCCGAATTCCTTGAACGATCGGAACAGTTAAAAGCGAAAATCAAGTCCGCGATGACCTATCCTCTGGCGGTCGTTTTCTTCGCTTGCGGTATTCTGGCCTTTATTATGGTCTTTATCGTTCCGAAGTTTCAGGAAATTTTCGCTGACTTCGATACGGAACTTCCCGCCATGACCCAATGGCTTATGTTTCTGTCGAACACTGTTGTCGAATACTGGTACCTGATCCCGGTCCTGCCGTTCTCGGTCTGGCTGTTTATTAAAACGACAACCAGTTTCGATTACATGCGGTTCGGATGGCACATGTTCCTGCTGCGACTTCCGATCTTTGGTCCTTTGTTTGAAAAGACGGTTGTCGCCCGAACAACCCGAACGCTCGGCACCTTGGTGCAAAGCGGTGTCCCGATTCTGGAAGCGATTCACATTACGAAAGAAACTTCCAATAACGGGGTTTTTGAAAAAATGTATTCCCAGATCCTTGAAGCGATTCGAGATGGTGATACAATCGCCAACCCGATGAAGAAATACTCAAAACCGTCCTTTCATCCGGCCTGTCTGTTTTATTTCTTCTGCTTCTTTTTCGGACCGATTGGCTGCCTGGTTTACATGATGAAGCTTAATCAGCGAATTATGAGCGATATCGTCATCAACATGGTTGACGTCGGTGAAGAAACAGGCGAACTGGATAAAATGCTTTACAAAGTCGCGGACGTTTTCGATCAGGAAGTCGAAGTATATACCGAGCAGCTCATGAGTATGATCGAGCCGCTTTTGATTATCTTCCTTGGCGTTATGGTTGGCGGTATCGTTATCGCGCTGTTCCTTCCGATGATTAAACTTATTGAAAGTTTGAGTAAATAAGAAAAGGAAACGGAGAATGTTGGCATGAAAAGAGAATCGCATCAAACCCGGACAGGCTTTACGCTGATCGAACTGCTGGTCACTATTTTGATCATCGGACTGCTGGCCGGTATGCTCGCCGGAGGTATTGCCGGCGCCCGGCGTCTCTTTGCCGGGGTAACCGCCAAACAGGAAATCGACAATATCAAACAGTCGCTGGAACAATATAAACAGAAATTCGGTGAATATCCTCCTGACGCTTTCGCTTCCGATGTCGAAGTCAAGCGGCATATCCTTAAACGATGGCCGAAGACGCTTAAGGCCGGAACCGCTGATGCCTGTGTAACCTATTTCAATACCGCGGTTCGCGGTATTTCCGAAGGCAGTACTTTTCCGACCACTCCGGAAAAAGTTCTTCTGTTCTGGCTCTGCGGGCCGGAACGGTATTTCTGGGTCGTGAATGATGCCGGGGTAATGACAACAACGCTCAGCACTGAGCCCGATGCCCGAATGGGGTTCGCCAACAATCCGGCCAACCCGTTTGATTTGGTCGCCGATTCGACTCATCTTTGTTACGGCAAGGCGTATCCGACCAACGATGCCAACGCGCTGAAATCCTATGAACCGATGCTGTATGATTTAAAATACGATCTGGAGATCACCGATCGAAAAAATAAAGGGAACTGCAACGGTTACGCTCTCGTCTACAAAGATATACCGGTTGCCTATTTCCGATCCGTAAAAGTTCAAAACGGTGATGGAAAATTCGAGCCGGGCTATTGGGGCGCCAGCGCGGCGCAGCGATACAAGTATTTCGATTTCCGCCGGGCGGCTTCGTATATTCCGACTTATACGGGAGGAATCAATCCGGCGATCGGTTATTATGACGTCGATTACGAAATCAATCCCGATTCCGGCCTTGGAATCGCCGTTCCTTACGCTAAAAACAATACCTGGTTTGAGGAAGACAACTATCAACTGATCCTTCCCGGTGAAGACCTGAAATTCGGGAATTACGAAACCTTCCCGAGGGATTTGACCAAGATCGGAACATACACGTTTTATGACAAGGCAAAAGCATCTTTAAAACGAGTTTCCGCACCCGATATGGACAACGTGACCAATTTTACTTCCGGCGCGTTTCTGCAGGGTGAGATTGATCAGTAACCGCATGAATGGATGGCGGCTTAATTTTATAAAAGTTTAAAAGGTTGACACCTGAGAGATAAACGGCAAGAGGACGAACCATGATCAGACAGCAAGGAAATTTCAGACGGACGGGACGCGGCGGTTTCACTCTGATTGAACTGCTTATGGTTGTTACCATTATCGCGATGCTCGGCGGTATGACCATTGCCGTTTCCAAGGCTTCGATCGAATCGGCCCGGCGCGCCAAAACGGAAATGACCATTCGAAAACTCGATCAGATCATTACCTCCATGTATGAGAAATATCAGTACCGAAAAGTCAACGTCTCCGATTACATGAGAGAGACTTATACCGCGTACCGCACGTACAGAGTGTA
>CAZZEF010000065.1:8387-15839 GCA_964652875.1 uncultured Planctomycetaceae bacterium | reverse complement strand
TCCATGGTACGCCAGCACCAACAGTCCCAATTATTCGAAAATAAACGACCTCGGAACCCCTTATTATGATTTGGTTGCGCTCAAAACACGATGGCGGCTTCATGTTCTGCGCGATACGATTCGAATGGACATGCCCTGCTGTCTGGCCGAGATATTATACGGACCGGCAAGTCCGACTTTTGAATGCGGAGCCAACGGCTATTTCAAATCATCCGTCTCAACCGCAACTCCGCAAGAAAGCTATGTAAATATCGAGCAGCTGACCAATAATGCCAAGCGGACCAGAACCGCGTTATCCGCTCTTTATTATCGGGCCATGGCCGGAAAGTATTTCGTCGACAATGCCGGTATTCCCGCTTCTTTAACCGATGTCGACCGGACCTACGTCAACCCGGAACTTTTATATTTAATGGTTACCAACGGTGACCCGGAAGCGCGGTCGCTCTTTACCGACAAGGAAATCGCCGATGTCAATAACAACGGTCTGTTCGAGTTCATCGACGGCTGGGGGAAACCGATCTACTGGATCCGGTGGGCGCCCGGACTTCCCAACGACGACAGGCAGACAACGGAAATGGTCAGTTATGATACCGACGGCGATGGAACAAATGATTATTTTGAGGCCGCTTATCCGGACCCGCTCAATCCGCTCCGGTCCCGGGTTGAATTCTGGCAATTTGACGCAACGACCAATTATGAATCGTTCATGCTGGTTCCGATTGTTTATTCAACTGGCGCGGACAATCAGCACGGAATTGTCGCCGGTCTTTACAGCGAGACCGATTTCAATACGATGGTCACCAATTATGGACTTGTTAAAGCATGTCAGTACATTCTCTGGTGGAGCGTCAATCCTTACTCCCTGAACTCCAATACCGGATTGCCTTTGAATCCGGCGGGACAGGCAGACGGAACCTCCGGAGCGGCGGACAACATTCATTCTCATACAGTGATCCGGTAATACTGATCGGAACAGAGCGGACCGCAAAGATAGATTTAAAATTGGAAAATTAATGATAAAAGGGAAAATCGGAGAGAACAAGATGAAAAGACAGGGTTTCACACTGATCGAATTACTTATTGTCATGCTGATCATCGGTATTCTCGCGGGAATCACGACAACGGTCATGGTCGCGGCGAAAAAGACGGTCAAGGCATCACTGGTGAACGCCCAATTTGTTCAGCTTTCGATGGCCTTGGACGGATATAAATCGAAGTTCGGCGAATACCCGCCCGACTTCAGCGACCCGGTCGCCGTCATGCGTCATGTCCGTAAACGCTGGCCCCGTTACGGACTCTCCGATAATGATTACGCGAAATTCTGCAATCATGTGTATTACGGATCGAAACTTTCGTCGAATAATGCCGGCTGCTGGGATTTCAGTACCTTTTCCGAAACGATCAACACCTATCCGCAATACAATGCCCATTACATCAGCGCGCTGGTCTTCTGGCTCGGCGGACTGCCTGACGCGAACGGAAGCCCCAGCGGATTTTATCTGAACCCGAAAGCGCCGTTCGGCTACGTCAGCGGCGCGGTTCCCGCGAATGACAATTATACAACCGTTGCTTCTTTGCCGGCAGCGGTCCAGCGGGAAGATCCGTTGTATGATTTCAAGGACGGTACTGTCAGTACGGTTAATAATATTCCGGCGCTGATCATTAACGAATTGCCGGTCCTTTATTTCAAAGCAACGCCGAGCGGCGATAATGTTATTAATAATATGGGGCCTTATGGTCTGCCGGCCAATCCCGCTTCCGGACAGGCTTGTTCGAAATACATGGATTTTTCACAAAATACCGATCCGAAAGTCCAACAGCTTGGAATCGCGGTCCCATACGTCCGGCCCGCTTCCGGAGCGACTTTCACGGAAAATGGTGTTGTCTATAAAGAAGTTCACTGGTACGAGGAAAACCGGTTCCAGCTTCTTTATCCGGGAGCAGACGGCCGGTTCAGTCCGGTTTACGGATCGAACGACGCGGCGTCCCTTTCCAATTTTGCGGATCTTGCCGCTTGGCGGACTCACCGAATCAGTAATCCGCCCTGTCCGGCAACCGGTCAGAATCTTTATACGGAAGACAAAGACAACGTTGTGAACTTCGCCGGTGAAGGAACGACCATTGAGTCGCTCAGCGCCAATTGACGAACAGCCGTCCGAAGCTTTCCGGATCTGTCCGGAGACCGGCCGGAAAAAACGCCGGAACGCGAAGTTTCCGGCATGAATTGTGCGAGTAAAAAAAGACTGATGAAAAATATAAAGAGACTTGACTATCCAACCGAAACGGCGAAGAGACGAACGGACTTTCGCCAGGACAGAGGTGCGATCATGAAACGATTTGATAAAAGAGCCGGAGTAACACTGATCGAGCTGCTGGTGGTGGCGTCGATTATACTGTCGATCATGGCGATCAGTATTCCGACGATCAAACCGATGCTGGAATCCAGGGGGACTTACAACGCCGCTTCTGTCGTCAGTACTTATTTGAACCGTGCGCGAACAAGAGCAATGGTCAGCGGACGTCCCTGCGGCGTTTTCTTTGAGGTCTTTACCGGCACCAGTTCTTCCGTTCTTCTTCGTCAGGTCGAAGTTCCGCCGATGTTTACCGGTTATACTGAAGGGGCTACCGCCGATGTCGTTTCCAAGGATGACACCAATATAAAAACAGCGATAGATAATTATATTTCCAGTTACATTACGGCAAACAATATAACGGACTCCATTGAAAAAACACGAGTCAGACACCTGCTGACCGCAAGTTGTTTTGGAATAGCGTTCAATGAGTATTTGTCCTACGCGGGAAAATATATTCGTTTGGACAGTTCCGGACAATTCTTTGAAAAAGTGGCAGACGCGACAGATCTTTCATTAGGTCGTCCCTGCTGGATCGTTCAGGCGGCCCGCGGTGTTATGCCTCCCGCCAAAAGAAATGTCCCGTTCGAAATTCAGCTTTATGAAAAACCGACCATGACCGCGCCGGTCGGACTGCCGCAGGAAACGGTCGTCGATTTGACTTTTTCCGGAATCGGAAGCGAATATCTGTTTGAAAATGATTATCAGGACACAACAACGGTTGTTCCCCGTATTGAAGAAGACACCGATCGCTATACGCGCTTTGCTTTCGGTGACGGCGGCGGGATCTGCATTATGTTTTCCCCTTCCGGAGAGGTCCTTTCCTGGTCGTCCCGTTCGTTTCATAACGGAACGGTCAATCTGGACAGTACTATCCCTCCGGCGGAAACTGTTTATTTGCTGATCGGCAAATGGGATCTTATTCCCCAGCTGCGCCTTGGAGAAGATTCACAGCTTTGGAATTATGCCGAAGGAAACAATTTCTGGATTTCGATCAATCCGACCACCGGAATCATTTCAACCACTCCGGTCAATACGATCCTGGAAGACAATTATTATAATGATACGACAAAGTCTGACGCCGAGATTGAGCGGCGGCGGATCTTCAATTCCCGAGAATTCGCCCGGGAACTGAAACGCAATTACGGAGGAGGACGCTAATCATGAAAAAGACTCGAAGCATGAGAATGAACCGTGCGGGCGTTACGCTCATCGAGATCATGGTCTCCGTTCTGATCCTCTCGATCGGAATGCTTGGTGTCATTGCCGCGATTCCTTACGGCGGGTACCAGATGGAAAAGATGCGCGACAGCGATTTCACCGCGATGGTCGGACGAAACGCCATGGCCATGATTGAGGCCAATCAGTGGCATCTCCCCGACAACTGGCTTTTTCCGGACGAGTTCCGAAACCTGGTCACCAACTATGCTTATGTTCCCGCGGGAATGCCGGCGTCTCTGGCAACAAACGGCCAGTATTTCATTAAATGGAACAACAACAGCTGGAATATCAATTTGTATTACCCGATCATGCTCGACGGAATCGGAGCGGCAATTGAAGGCAATTCCTTTTACGCTCGGCCGGTCGGCGTTTTCGACAGTTACACGGGATCCGGAACAGACGTTTTTCCTACCTCCAGCGGCTATATTCGTGTCAATCCGAAACGACTGCGTTCCAATGTTGATAAAAATATGGTTTTTACGGGAAATACCTCAAATCTTCAGAATGATATCGATGATAATCCTTCCGCTTTTTTAGCGCGAATGGACTATATTTTCCGTACTCACGACGATTTGAATTATGGTATTCCCGGAAAAAAGATCGAACCGAACCAAACAGTCAAGGGAGCCGATCTTCCTGTCTCCGAAGGGGCCATGCGTCCTGTCATCGGATCGTCCTCACTGGAGTATCCTGATGAATCGGACCGTTTTCCGGGAGCAATTTGCGGATTTGAGAAAATGTACGATGCCTTTCCTGATTTCACTGGATCTTACAGCTGGATGGCTATGCTGCAGCCGCGGATTACTGAATCTGACAGCGTCGTTCCTGTTTCCAACGCCCCGATCTCTAAAATTAATGCTGTTGATGTTGATGTCGCCGTTTTCAAAAACCGGCTCGATTCCGTTCCGTCGTTTTTCGGCGTTCAAAGAATAGGAGTCGGACTCAATGGCGGTACGTTCCGGCTTTTCAATAATACCAAAGACGGAGATACGGTAACCGTAAGAAACCTGGCCGCAAACGGCAGTAATCCGGCGCGGAGTACTTCCCTGAATACCATGTCCGATCTGGCGGAAGCTTTGAAATCGACGTCTTATATCCTGCTTGAGGGAAACGACTGGACGCAGCCGGAACTGATCACCACTCCCCCTGCAGTCAATACCTACGCGTATCGAAAATTTGCGCAATGGTATAAAGTGGCGAATTTTTCGGAACCTTACTTCGACGGAACAGTCGAATATATAGACGTAACACTCATTGGCCCTGATTGTCCGCAGGGGACAAACTGGACGAATACCGTCCGGGCACTGGTTTTTCCGAATGTGATCGGCGTTTACAAAAAAACAATTGCCGTCCGGGAAAATTGAGGTTTCTGTTCACGTGAAATCAAACAGATCCCTTTTTTTCAAACAGAACTCCGGTGTTTTGGCCTGACCGCCGAAAACCGGTGTTTTCATACCGGTTGCGTGTGTTTTTCCTGTTCTGCCGCCGCAAACTTCCGGCCTTTAAAATCAGCGGAAAAAAAGCGCGAAAACTGATACGCACGACGGCATAAATATCCCTTAAAATCAAATTGGATGATGATGATAAAAAAGAGTAACACAAGGAGCGGAAACATGAAAAGTCAAAATAGGAACCGTAAGGAAAAAGGAGTTGTTCTTCTTCTTATTCTTGGTCTGATGGCGATGTTTTCCATGATGGTGCTGGCCTTCATGATCGTAACGTCGAACATGGCCGAATCGGCGCGTCTTTCCGCACAAATTGAGGAGAACGCTCTTCCGGACGCCAAAAGCGATCTGGATACCGCGATCAGAAATCTTGTCATCGGATCCAATAACCGAATGAACCCCATCGCTCCGTTCAGTATTCTTGAAAATCTTTACGGAGATATGCGGGATTCGCAAGACCTGAATAATACTTATCAGATCAATGCCGTTATTACCGCCAGCGAAGCGCTTCAAAATTACGGCACTAATAACAAAGAACGTTATTTCGAACTTGATTTGCTCATGACCAACGCAAGTTATGTTCGAGACGATACCGCGATGCTGGATCAGTTCGAACGCATCGGATCTGTTATAACGTTCGGTGAGATCTATAACGCCAAAAGCACTCCGATCAAACTTCCCGCCGATTACGGTCTTGTTAGCGGCGTCAATAAAAATCCTGATATGCCTAACGTTAATTTTACTGAATATTGGAACAGCAATATCGCGGGGACTTCCGCCTTGGTGATCGGAAAGTATTTCAAGGATCCGGATCCGACCCGATCCAATACCTGGCGCGTTCGGATTGCCCCCAACGAGGCGATGTACCGAATGTTTGAAAAATATGGAAATTGGACTCTTTCCAATTTGACGGTCTGTCAGGTTCGCTTCAATCAACCCGCGTTCTCCGGAACCGGTGCCGGATATTTCAGCCCGGATGATCCCATTCACGGACATGACGAACAGTCTCTTTATTATATAGACTCGAATAATAATTACTTTCTTCAATTCGGTGTTCCTTTTTACGCTTATGGAAATGCCGCCGCTCCCGATTTGGCGCTGTTTTCCCGTTTTTACGGCAGCAATGCCGACAGTCGGCATCTTTACGGGGCCCGGTTTGACTATGATGAATATTATGACAATACCGGATCCGTTTTTACCGCGCAAACTTTTTGGATGCACTTGAAAGACGGACTCTATCGGAACAACTCCAACAGCGCGGTTCGCATGAATCCCGCGTACACCGCCCCGGATGAACGTTCGCTCTTCCTGGGATGGTACCCCATGGACTTTAACCAGACTGATTTTGCCAATTATTTTTTCAGTCTCGGTTACGATTCCGCAAAATTCCCCACTACCAATATCGCTTCCAATTCTCAAACAATGCGGCGCGAAAACTGGTTCGGCGTTATTCCTTCGTTTTTGCGTCCCTGGAAAATGCATGAACGCTATGCCGCGTTCCAGTACGACACCGCGCCGGGAAATCCGGGGGCGGGTAATTACGGAAAAACCTATCAATCGATCTTCAGCAATGCCAATCTCGCTATCGACGCAATGACCGTCGTCAGAAAGTTGACTCCGCGTCCGCTTCCGTTCGATCATTGGAATTTCTCCGGTGGAAACGATTATCTGGATCTCGACAAGGATCTTGCTTTCGATTATTATACCCCCAAACAAACACCGACCGTAAAACTTGCTTCCAATGATATCGCCAAGAAAAATCAGATTGTCAGAAATTATCTCACCGCGCTTCGGGGACAAAGAACTTCCGATGGCAACAATTTCTTCACAATCGGCTGGGACGTTGATAACGACAACGATGGTTTTAAAGAAGGGATCTGGATCCCTTCCGGACTGCCGATCCGATTCACTCCCGAGGGCCAGCCTTACGCGACAATGTTTTCTTATACCGTTGTTGACATGGATGGTAAGATCAATATCAATACTGCCGGAAGCTGGGATCAGATCCCCTTCCGACGAAGCGGCAACGCAACCCTGCTGAAGCCTTATCAGAGTCTTGACGACCTGATCACGCTGAAAAAATCCTGGAGCGGTACGGAAGGCTGGGAAAATACGCTTGGCCCTTGTTTTTATACCGAAAGTCTTGAAGTAAATGACACGTTTCAAAACCAGTTCGGATGGCTGAACGATACTAACGCCGCAATGGATAAAACGTCCATTCGCCGGGGAACCGGCAACGGTCCGGCCGGTTTGCATCTTGCCTTTGCGCTCGAAAATTTGGGAGTCCAAAACTTCCTGACGGACGTTGGAATGTATCAGTCATCGGATTCCAATATCAACGAACTCCTTTTGAGTAATATCGCCTCCAGTATTTTATGGCGTCGAAACGCTCCCCCCGAACTGAAAAACAATATCAATTTGTCCGGTCGCATTGT
>CAZZEF010000065.1:0-8377 GCA_964652875.1 uncultured Planctomycetaceae bacterium | reverse complement strand
GGAACAATTCCATTCTCAGCGATGTGAATATGTATCAGCCCGGAAAAGAGAACAAGGGCAATACCAATGATGCGCTGTCTTATCGTTTTGAAAATGAAGTCATGGGTTCGCTTTACGAATTCATTGATCCGGTCAGTCTTTATACAAACAGCTCCAACACGATTCAGTCGGATTATCATTACCCCAACCGCGGTAAAATGAGTATTCCTTACGGCGGCAATACCCGAGTCAGTCCCTGGAAAGACGATGGTCGGGATATGGTTCCGTATGATTACTCCGGTTCCGGCCTTAAATCATACGACCCGCTTGGACACGAAATGTATACTTACGGGGCAATCATGTCCGACAACCCGTATCGGCTTTTGCCTGTTCAAAATTCCGTTTACGACAATCCCTATTCCGTCGGATCGTTCGAACGGATCATGCGTCCCTCCGATTCCGATTCCGGAACACTGGCCAAAGAAACGGTTTACGATCTCCTTAATCTTTGGGCTCTTGATAATACTCTTGACACCAACAACACCAGTTCCAACAATAAGTATTATGCCGAATTCGCTCTTGGTACCCAAAACGCGATGAATCTGATCACCAAGATCAGACACACCTTGACACCGGTCAGCAGCGATATTCCGGTGGCCGACGTTAATTTCCCCGACCGAATCGCCGTTCGAAGAGAAGTTGACGACGGAGCCGGTAATATTACGTATGACCCTCCTCCGGATGGTGTTTTTAACGGAATTGGCGCTTACGGCATTATTTCCCTCTTGAGAAAATGCGTTTATTCAGAATTCGCAAAATGTAAAATATTCTGCAAGGACTTGTCAGGACTTACCGGCGGAGATCTGACCGCGGCTCAAAACTTTAATGACGCTCTTGATGAGAAGGTCAATTCCGTTGCGCTTTATCTTGCTTCGCTGATGCCGGAGGAGATCCTGGCGGGACAACGTATTGATTTGAACAAGTTGGCTGGTAAAGCCTATTGGCAGGATCTCGATTGGGACGCGGCTAATAATAAATATATTCGCAACACGGCAATGACCAACTTTTATTCGGTTACCGCGTCGGACGATCAGCGGATGGGACACGCTTACGGACTGGCCAAAAAGATGGAATATGCCCGAAGCTTGTATATTCTGTTAATGGCAATGACTTATCAGGACCGAAACGCTTCGCTCGGCTCCAATTACTGGCAGACAACCTATTTTCCAAACGACAATACGAAAAAGCTGGAAGATTATATTGAGGGAGCGTTTGAGGATACCAATCTGACCGCCGATCTGCTTCAAACGCTAAAAGGCGTTACCGCGTTCACCGGAACAGACGAAGCCGATTATCGTAAAGAGATTCAGGAAGAGTTAATGGCCAATCGAATCGCTCAATGGTGTGTCAACCTGATCGACTTTTCCGATACCGACGCGGCGATGACCCCCTTCTTTTATGATACCAATCCGTTCGACGGCTGGTGGAATACCAAAACTCCGCTGTATAAAAACATGACCATTACCGACTTCAACTATACGCCTTTGTTCGGTTACGATAATAGCGTGAGGCTGAATCCGCAGAATACGGGCAATTTTTCTCCCAAAGAAAAGATGCTCTATTTCTTTACCGAGCTTTTGGCGCGGCCGGATACGGAGATTTCCCAATCGCTGTTTTTAAATGGTACAATGAACTATATTGTCTATAAAGACAATACGTCAACGGAAACAGCGCCAACGAATCCGACGTTCGCTCAATACTGCAAAAGCTGGATGATGTCGGCCAACGACCTCGACGCGGCGGCTGTAACGGATAAAATCAAACTTCAGTTCCGGCAAGTTTGGGGAATGGAACGTCCCGACCTTCTCCTGACCGAAACTCTTAATTTTCATGATCTCGGCGTTGCCGATACCGAATGGGAAAACAATAATTATGATGACAACTGTCGTAAAGTGCAGGATGGATGCGCAAGCGGACCCGGTGGTTCAAAAAAATATGATTATACCTTTGATCAGGTCGTTCGTCCCGAAGGATCCAGTTATCTCGAACTTTATTCGACAGCCAATCCGAATGTTCCGCAAAGTCCGGACCTTTATGATTACGTTAATGTTTGCGATCTCGGCAGCCACCCGCTTTATTTGCCGGACACTAACAGCGGAACGACCTTTAACAACAAAAGAACGGTCAAACGTTGGCAGCTCAACCTCTCCAAACGGACCCCCGAGGCTTCTGTAACCAATAACGCGGTAACAAAAGCGATTCCGTTCCCGGTTTGGCGCGTTGCGATCAGCTGTCCCGCCGTTTGGGGCGACGGTGCCGATACCGCCAAGGTGACCCAGGCCAGTCCTCCGATAATCAATACGACTTCTTCCTATCTTAAAAATACCAACAGTATTTTACAGAGAATAGGAACAGACAAAGATTCGATCCTATTTTCCTTTCAGCCGAAACAGTTCCGAAAGTTTCCTTCTCAATGGGAGGCTTTTGATATTCCGCAGTCGTCTGTGTTAGGACCGACTTACTCTCTGAGTAAAAAAGATTCTGTCACCCTTAAAAAAACCTTTGAGAGTGAAATTGAACTGGAACGCTATGTCTGGTTCGGTGATTATTCGGATAAAATAAGCGATTTGGCTTCGCTCAATCTTGAAGAAACCAAACGAATTTTCCATTGGGTCAAAGAATCCTGGTCCTTGAAGCAGGGCGGGACAGTCAACTCGGATAATAATGTTTGGCTCGGTGCCAATCAGTACCTTGTTGTCGGACCTGACCGCGACCGGGCCATTGGATCGCTGAGTTACAATTCCACCTCAACACAAAAGTTCGGCGAGGATTCACCCAATAAAGTTTCAATCCGCAACTATATTTACTTGATTCAGAGCAATCAGGAAAAAGTTCAAACAACCGTTAACGGTATTCCCGATTTGAAGTCCATCAATATGAAATATATGCTGGCTGGATCTCTGCTGGATACCGCTAATTCCACTATGTCCCGATTCAATATTTCCGAACCGCTTTGGGAGAGTACCGCCGATCCTTACGCAACGGTTTTCGGTACTTTTGACTTTGCCAATGCGAATGTTACAAGTAATGACAAAGTCTTTCCCGATGAACCTTATGATATGCCGAAAGTTTTTTACAGAGAGGCAAACGGTTCTGTCAAGAATAAAATGATGGAAAGCATGACAACGGAAAACGACAAAAAGGCGGAAAAGAACAAGCGCCCGATCGCCGATGACCACCTCTTTGGAATCGGAACGGTTCCCGGCTACAAGTCCGCGTTTTTACAGCGGGTTGCCGATCCGAGCCGTCCGTATCATCCGCTGATGAATCCCTATATTACTGTTGACTGGAACATGATGGATCTGACGGTCTTTAACGGAGAATCCGTCGAAAACACGTCTTGGTCCACTGGGGGAGGTGGAGGAAATCCGATCGATTACGCCAATTTCAAGTCGGTAATTAACGATACCGATTACACATACGCTTTTTATAACGACGCGACCGGATCCGCCGGCGATAAACCGAATTTCAAATACGGTGATGCCCAAAAACCGGCGAACGTCTTCAACGGAACCTTGTCCAATGGAGGCAGCGGCGGCGGAGGAGGCGGTCCGCAAGCTTATCCGTTGAAACTGACCTATCCGCTGGGAATTGCTCAGGGCGCGCAGACTTCTTTCGATCATCGTTTTTCTTCCAGACAATGGGGACGGGACGAACAGAAGGCTTTCAAACCGGACAAAACATCCGTTAGTAATCCTAACCCTTGGGCGCGCGGCATTAATTTGAAATTACTGAAGACAACAGACGCTTCCAATGATTCAACCCAGATCGTCAGTTTGCGCGACAAGACCACTTTTGGCTTGGAGCCTTGGACGGTTGCCCGTGACAGCAACGGAAACTCAATGACCGCATGGTCTTCTCTGTCGGGGCTCTCGGTCCCGATGTATCCGGCCAATACGCTCGGCGGATTCAACGATGAAACCAAGGTCGGTTTAAATCCGGCGTATTATGCCGCCGGTACAACAACGGCCCGGGGAAGCGTTTATCTTGCTTCACCTAAGGTTCCGTTCGAGTATTTGACTTGGAATGACGCCCCGTTTGACAATCCCGTCGAAATTGCCCTTTGTCCGTCCAGCGGACCCGGCCGGTTCGGACTGGAGTTTATTCGAAGAAATGAAAACGCCAAATACAGTACCGAAAAAATGTTCGATCGGGAAAAACTGGTTAAAACATCACTCGGAACCGGCGGTTACACGACCAATACAATGGCTTACTTCGGTTATGATTACACGAAAGAAGACAACGATCCGGCCACTGCTTCAACGCGGAAGATGCCGGGACCTTACTTCAACTTCTTTCATGGATCTGACGTACCGGGCGAGTCGCTTAATTTGAGCATGCTTACGGAATTTTTCCGGGTCGGTTCGAAATACGCCTCTTCCTATACTTACGGCGGAAAGGAATACGCTCCCGATACTGCGGCCGGAAATGCCAATGACACTGGTTCCGTACTTTATCCAACACTGCGCGAACCGGGTAAGATCAACCTCAATACAATGGGGAAATCGGGATTATGGGGACTTGATCTCAACGTTCCTTATCTCGTTTTTGATGAATGTCGAAACTTCCTGGCTTTCCAGCCGTCCCATTCCGGAATGCTGAATCTGCTGGGAGAAAAGACTCATCCGGACACGAACCTGGTCAATGAAACGGAAAAAATTTATCAAACAGATTTTTCGGTCATGAGACGATATCCCGGCGATACAAGAGCGGCTTTTGCCCATTTGACCGGCGACTTTAATGATTTAACCAAGAGGTTTACCGATTTTACTGAAACGCCGCATGGCAATCTTTCGGCGGTTACCGCTGAAATGCAGCGGCTGACCGGAATGACGACCAATCGTTCGAACGTCTTTGCCGCCTGGATCACGGTTGGATATTTCGAAGCGGAAAAATGCAATCCCGGCGTCAATATGCCGAGATACGCTCCGGATGGCACTGATTTGTCCGTCATCAATACTGTTACGGGACTTCCGACTTTCCTGACCGATAATAATAAGTACTATTATTATTACAAGGCAATTTATCCTGACGGATACACTTACGGAAAGGAACTGGACATTAATTCCGGACTGACCAGAAAACGGGGCTTTTACATGATCGACCGGTCCATTCCGGTTGAGTTCCGGCGCGGAGAATCGAGCAACTGGCGAAATACACTCCTGCTGGACCGCGTTATTAACTGACCAAGGTCAACATGACCTCCCCCAAGCCGCCGGTTATTTTACTGACGGCTTTTTCTTTTTTTAAAATTAATATTAATATAAAAAATCAAAAAAACCGATATTTTTAAAGATCGGAAATAATTAAAAAATGGAGAAGTCAGATAAAATAAAAACATTAAAGAGCGTTAAATGAAAGAAACAGTATTTATAACAGGCGCGACCGGTTTTGTCGGCGGAGTTCTCGCTCGTTTCTTAAACGAACAGGGATATTCCATTCGCTGTCTTGTTCGAAAAAATTCAAAAATCGATCATTTAAAAGATCTGAATGCGGACCTTCTTTTCGGTGATGTTCTGGATCCCGAAATCATGAAAAAGGGAGCGGAAGGGGCTTTGGGTGTTTTTCATCTTGCGGGCCTGATCTCGGCGTTGAAAGCAAATGATTTTTACAAGATCAACGCTGGCGGTTTTCGCAACGCGGCTGAAGCCTGTCTGACTGAAAAAAAGAGATCCGGCCGGGCACCTGTTTTACTGGCTGTTTCGTCGTTGGCCTGTGCCGGTCCGGCACGACAAAAGGAAGACGATCGAATTCTTCCGCAAAGGGAGATCTTTGTTCCCCGTCCTGTTTCTCATTACGGAAAGAGCAAACTGAAGGCGGAAAAAATACTGACTGAATATGCCGGTCAGATCCCGATTACGATCGTGCGCCCTCCTTTTGTGATCGGGGAAGGCAACAGGCCTTGCGTCTCCTTGTTCGAAATGGCCGCCAATTCCTGGATGTTTCCCGGATCCGGTTATATCGACCGGCTCTTCTCTTTTGTTCACGCGGACGATCTTGTTCAAATGATGCTCGGCGCCGCGCTCAAGGGCGAACGTCTCCAGCAAGACAGTTTGGAACCGTTCAGCGCCGCGCCGCAATTTTGCCGCGGAACGGGGATCTATTTTACGGCCATGCCGGAAATCGTTTCTTTTTTCGAATTCGGGTCGATGATCGCCGAAGCTTACGGGCAAAAAAAAATCGTTCGATTTCGGGTACCGCCGCTGGGCGTGATCGGCGCCGCCGTTTTCATGGAAGGCGTCAAACGGATCCGCCGCCGTTTCGTCAGTTTTGACTGGAATAAAATGACCGAATCGCTCACCGGTCCCTGGATCTGTTCCGCCGATAAAATTATTAACCTGCTCGACTACAAATTCGAAAAGGATCTGAAAGAACGAATCGCTCAAACCGCGCAAGGGTACCTCGACCGCGGTATGATCGTCTTGAATCCCCGGGTCAAAAGATCCCCGGACCGTAAATGAAAACAGACAGTCCGATCAGCGGAGATCATCATGAAACAGTTGAAAAAAAGTATTCGATTGAGCGTTAAGGAACGATTACGCGATTTGTTGGAATCGGATCATTTCGACCCGATTTCCGCGACGGACGGAATTCGTGCCCGACTTTTTTCTTTCGATCCGCTCCTTCAGGCCCGGTCGGTCATGATCTATCTGAATTTACCGAACGAACTGCCAACGTTCCCGCTGATCAACGATCTTTTTTTTCGCGGACTGCCGCCGGAGGAAGTCCGTTCGATCGCGGTTCCCTGGTGCGACAATGAAAATTTAAGGCTCTTTCGTCTTCGAGTCCCGGAAAGATCCGATCGGACGCTCTGTTATTTTGATTTACCGCAATTTCGCGCGGATTTTGAAAAAGGCGCTTACGGTATTTGGGAACCGAAACGTTCGCTTCGAAGTGATCCTGACCGGGAGATCTCACCTGAAGATCTCGATCTCATTCTTGTCCCCGGTTTGGCTTTCGACCGAAAGAAAAACCGTCTCGGACGGGGAGCGGGGTTTTATGACCGCTTTTTTAAAAATGTTCTTTCAGACACGATCCTGGCCGCGCTGGCTTTTGACGAGCAGATCTTGAACGAAGTCCCGACGGAGCCGCATGACCGATCAATGGATTATATTTTCACTCCGTCCATGTTTTTTTAGTCATTTCTCAAAAATTTTTCCGTGCCCCTGTTCAAGCGGATTCTTTTGCCGTTAACGAGTCAAACAAAAATATTTTTCTCCCAGACACACAAAAAACACTTGACATTCGTTTTATAGATGTATTCAAAAGATATTCAAAAAAAATAAACAGTAAGAAGTTTATTGGTTCTTATAAAAACTTCAGTAAAAATAAAAACTTTGTAAGTTATTATTTTATTAATATATAAAGATCTAATTTTTATTTTTGACTGCCGGAAATTCATCTTTTTTGAAACAGTTTCAAAAATACCTTTACTTACAAATGCTTCTAAATATTTAAATGACAGTGAAATAAGTTCTTCATCCATTTTTTTGTTATTTAATACAAAGCTGTTGGTATTAAACACAATAATCATAAACATTAAACAATCTTTTTGATTATTTCAGTAAAATTTTATTGCTTTAAAGTTTTTTTACTGGACAAAAAATTTTTATCGATTATTATTGATGTAAAGATGGGGAAATTTGGGATTTTTTATGTACTGACTGTTCCCCAATAAGCAAACTATCAGTGTAATCCGAGAAAGGCGTAAAAAGCTGATGAAGAGTATTATTATAAAAAAAGGACTCGATCTTCCGCTTGCCGGCGCCCCGACGCAAAAGATTGATCCTGCGGCGAAGCAGGTCGGTTTTGTCGGAGTGACCGGACCCGATTATGTCGGTATGAAACCGACAATTCTCGTGGAGGAAGGGCAAGAAGTTCTGGCTGGACAGCCTCTGTTTGAAGACAAAAAGAATCCGGGCGTGATCTTTACCGCGCCGGCGGCCGGAACGGTCGATAAAATTTATCGCGGAGAAAAACGAGCGTTTCGTTCCGTAATGATAAAGGTTTCAGAAGGGGCGGACGCGTTCCGTTCGACCGCTTTTGAAGCTTATGATCCGGAAGCGCTTGACTCGCTTTGTCCGATGGTCGTTCGGGATCAGCTGGTTAAATCCGGACTTTGGACAACATTTCGAACGCGTCCGTTCAGCCGGATCCCCAAGATCGATTCGGAACCCGCTTCAATTTTTGTCAACGCGATGGACACCAATCCGCACGCACCGGATCCTGCCGTTGTCATTTCCGAAAGACCGGACGATTTTGTGAACGGATTAAAGGTGCTAAGCCGGATCTGCGGACAAAAACTTTGGATATGCAAAAGTCCGAAAAGCGATTTTTT
>CAZZEF010000064.1:0-19971 GCA_964652875.1 uncultured Planctomycetaceae bacterium | reverse complement strand
GTCCGGCTGGCAGAACTGGAAAAGATCAAGATCGTCGGCGAGCAATCGGCAAACTTCAAACGGGAAGCAGAAATCAAGCAGGCGGAACGGGATATGCGAGTTCAGCTGGCGGACGCCAACGCGGCAGCGGTTGCAGGGGAAAACCTGGCCAAAGCGGTAATTGCCAATTCGGACGCCGAACTGAAAGTCAAGACGGCCGAAGCGTTCCAAGTCGGTGAAACCAAACGTCGGCAGGCGGAAGCGGCGGTTTTGGAAGCGGAACATTTGGCCCAAGCGCAGGCGGCTTTGGCGGAAGCGCAGCGTATCGAAGCTGAACGACGCGCCGAAGTCGAAGCTCCGGCCAAAGCGGAAAAAGCGAAAGTCGTCGTCGATGCCGAAGCGGTCGCCGAACGCAAACGGATCGAAGCGGAAGGTGAAGCCAAGGCGATCTTTGCCAAACTGGAAGCCGAAGCCCGCGGGCAATACGAAATTCTCGCTAAAAAAGGAGAAGGTCTCAAAGAGATCATTTCCGCTTGCGGCGGTGCTAAAGAAGCGTTCCAAATGCTCATGCTCGAACATTTCGACGAATTGGTGGCCGCGTCCGCACAGGCTATTTCCAATATCAAATTTGATAAAGTTGTTGTTTGGGATGGCGGGCAGGGGAATGCCGCCAACGGCGGAAACGCGACAACCAATTGGCTTCATCAAATGACCAAAACACTCCCTCCGATGTTTCAGGTCATGAAAGACATCGGCGGAATCGAACTGCCCGAAACTCTCGCAAAATTCTCCGGCGAAGAATCGGCGGAAGCGAAGTCCGCTGATCCGGCTGCTAAAAACGATCCCGCGAAAAACGAGTCGAATTAGTGGACCAACCGTTTCCTGTAATCGTTTTGATTAATTTTGACGTTGAAAAAAGTTCACCGGCAATCTTCTCGATCCGGTGAATTTATAAAATTTTTCGAATGGCGGCCAATGATACCGATTTCATTATGAATTTTCATTTCTAATGTCAAAAGAATCGCCGATTCTCGAAATCAATCTGCGAAATCACGGAAAAGATAAATAAGATCAGGTATAAAAACTCAAAATTTTGTTTCGGCCGTTCTTTTTATTCAAAAGAAACGGCTGAACTTTTATCGGGGCTTCTGATTGTGTGACTTAACCCCCTTTTTTATCCTGCAAAACAAAATTTTCCGTGTCGTTGCCGAAAGTGTCTTTTGTCGAAATATATTTAATATCGATTCCCTTGATGAATTTTCCGTTTCCGCAACAAAAGAACAGACCGGTTCCTCAAGTCAATGTCGGAAAGAGCGGATAATTTAAAATGAAAATCATATAAAACAGCCGCTGTCAAATTAATAATCCGTTAATTTCTGACAAGAATAAATTCTGATAACAATGAATACAAACAATCCCGACGGTGAAAATAAAAAAGAAGATCTTTGCGCGATGCTTCCGGACAAAGGAAAACTGGCCGGCATTGATTTCGGAACAGTCCGCATTGGTGTTGCGCTTTGCGACCCGGACCGGATTATCGCCAGTCCTTATGAAAATTATGTTCGAAAAGGTCCCAAACAGGATGCGAAATTTTTTCTTGATTTTGTAAAAGAGGAACGGATCGTCGGACTTGTTCTCGGTCTTCCCCTTCATCTTGACGGACGATTGAGCGAAAAGGCGCAGGAGGCTCTTGAGTTCGGAAAATGGCTGGGTGAGTTGACCGGACTGCCCGTCTGTTATATGGACGAACGTTTTTCGAGTGTTGAAGCGGAACATTTTCTTATCGAAGCGGGCATGACCCGAAAGCAGCGCAAAGAACGTCGGGATAAAGTTGCCGCTCAGATCCTTCTTTCGGTGTTTATCGACCGGGGCTGCGTTGGAACAACCGAATGGCTGCCGTTGGACGATCATTGATTTTTATCGGGGGCGGGATCTTTAATGCCGCCCGACTTTTTTGATTGGAAATTATACTGCCGAAATAAAAAATTCGCACTTTTGTCGGCTGGCTTTATGAACCGGTTGTTCTTTTGACCTTGAACAGGAATATTTCTGTAATCGAACCGGAATAAATTTTATTTTCTGATAAAATTCTGTGTATTGGCGTCAATGATCGAAAGAAAAATATTTTATTTTCGGTAAAAACATTTCTCAAGAGAAGATAAAAATACCTGTATTTCCGCATCCAAAAGAAATATTTCAAGGAAGTTTAATAAAAAGTTTAACCGTTGATAAAATAAAAATTTGACCTAAATAAAATATCATCAAATAAATATAACAAAAGAGGAATAGCGTTAAGACGAAGAAAAAACGGTCAAAAGGTGAAAACAGAAAGAATTTTCCATGCTTCCCCCGTTGCGCTTTTTTCATAAAAATCTTAAAATGAAAGAGTGTTGTCAGTAAAGGTGTTTATTTGAGGTTCTTTAACGTTGTTGTGAAATGAGATTACGCGTAATACGATTGGATCTTCCGTTGCGGCATGTCGCCATTGTTTCGGGCAGTACGATAAGCGGTGTCCGGGCGCTGGCGGTAGAGCTGGACCAGGACGGACTTCGCGGATACGGAGAAATAAACGAGAATCCGCGCTTCGGCGTCAATGTCGAAAAGACCATCGGGCTTTTGGAGAAAATGAAAGAAAAAGTTTCTCATTATGCCCTTGCGGATCCCTGCGCCTTTTTTCGGACAATAGAAGAACCTCTTCGAGAAAACAAATCGGCGCAATGCGCGCTTGAAATGGCCGCCTGCGATCTTTGGGGGAAACTGCTGAACCGTCCTCTTTGGCGGCTTTGGGAACTTGACGTCCGAAACAATCCTCTTTCCAGTTATACTTTAACGCTTGACTCCGTTTACCGTATACTTGAAAAGTATGAAGAATGCCCCAATTGGCCGATTTACCGCATAAAATTGGGTTCGACCGTCGATATGGATATTCTTCGTGAACTTCGTAAACGAACGGAATCCCCTTTTCGGGTCGATGTCAACGGAAGTTGGTCGCTTCATCAAACACTGGCCGTTTTGGACGAACTCAAAGATCTTAATGTCGAATTGATCGAACAGCCGCTTCCGCAAAATAATTGGGAGGAAATGGCCGTTCTTCATCAGCGGTCCCCGATTCCGATCATCGCGGACGAATCCTGTCAGTCGACGGAAGATATAAAAAAATGCGCCGAATGCTTTGATGGCGTTAATTTGAAGCCGTTTAAATTCGGCGGTCTGTTCCCAACGCTTTCCGCTGTTGGAATGGCTAAAGAACTCGGTTTGAAAACAATGATCGGTACAACGTTTGAGTCGACGATTTCCGCCAGTGCGTCGTCCCAATTCGCTCCAATTCTTGATTATATCTATATCGACGGGCCTCTTTTAATTGACAAAAAACTTGGTAACGGCGTTCAGCTTGATAACGGCAAAATAGTTTATCCAAGAGAAAACGGAACCGGAATCCGGTTCGGTGAGCGGTAAAATAATGGAAAGAAAAAGACGCCGAATTTATTCCCGGCGCGGTGATCTGGGCGAAACGTCCTTGACCGTCGGACCAAGAGTCGGGAAAGATCAGATCCGAATTGTCGCTTGCGGTGAACTGGATGAATTGAATTCTTTGCTCGGCTTGATCCGTACCGGAAGTCTTGATCCGGAACTGTCCGATATTCTGTTGGCCGTTCAGAAAAAGATCTTTAAAGTCAATACGGAAATCACCGCCTTTTTCCCAGTTAAATATGAAATTCCGATTATTCAGGAAGACGATATCCGCGAACTGGAAAACTGGATCGATCAAACGGACGCGCTTCTTCCTCCGCTGGACGGCTTTATTGTTCCTGGCGGGTCGCTTAGCGGCGCGCGGCTTCATCTTGCCCGGGCGGTTTGTCGACGGGCCGAACGCCATTTGGTCGCACTGATTCGAAAAGACGTTACGGTTTCCCGTTATGTCGTTAGTTGGGTCAACCGACTCGGCGATCTACTCTTTGTTCTCGCCCGGCGCGAAAATCTTCGATCCGGTTTCAATGAAGACGGTATTAATTGACAAATCATTATACTGCTTTTCTTTTAAATTTTCCGTTATTTTCGCCGATTGACCGCATGAATCGGCTGTTCTTTTGACGTTATAATGGAAAATTCATGACGGAATCGGTATAACGTCAGATCGTTAATAATTCGGATGAACCAATTCATAATTTCAAAAAATATTGATGCGGATCCTTTTTCCTGTATTCAAATTTTCAGAGCCGTTTTCTCTCTTTAAAAAAACTATTTCTTCAATCTCCCCCGTATTATATATAGAAATTTATTGTATAATATGAGTTTCGGCTGTAACATGGACCGGCGGATTCAGCCGGTCTTTCATTAAAGAATATTCAGGTGATAAAATGAGTGATCCTTACTTTCAAAAACTATTTGCCGAACGTATTGGCGGTATTAATTACGGGAAAGATACAGAAATCTATAAATTTGAAAAAATCAAAAGAGCCAAACGCAAGGCACTGAATGATTTTCCAGATCGTCACCTGATTGATTTCGGTATCGGCGAAAATGACGCGATGGCCGATCCTTCGGTCCGGGAAATCATGACCCAAGAGATCAATAAACTGGAAAACCGCGGTTACGCTGATAACGGCTGTCAGGAATATAAAAACGCTGTTGCCCGTTTTATGAAAAGACGGTTCAATGTCGAACTTGATCCTGTTGCGGAAATCAATCACTGCATGGGTACGAAAACCGCGCTGGCCATGATTCCTGATGCGTTTATTAATCCGGGTGATGTAACCTTAATGACCGTTCCCGGTTATCCGGTCGCGGGTACTCATACCAAATATTGCGGCGGAACGGTTTATCCGCTTGTTTTGACCGCGGAAAATGATTTTTATCCCGATTTGAAGACGATACCGGACGATGTTCTCGCCAAGACCAAAATGTTGGTCATTAATTACCCGAACAGCCCGACCGGACAGCTGGGAACGCCCGCCTTCTTTGAAAAAGTGATTCGTTTCGCGCATGACAACGATTTAATTGTTCTTCAGGACGCGGCTCATTCGATGTTCAGCTGGCGTGAGCGTCCGATCAGTTTTCTTGAGATCGACGGAGCCAAAGAGGTCGGCGTTGAAATTCATTCGATGTCCAAGGGTTGGAACATGATCGGTTGGCGTTTGGGCTGGGTTTGCGGTAACGCCTTGATCGTCCGCGCATTCGCCGATGTCAAAGACAACAGCGACAGCGGTCAGTTTTTGGCGATACAAAAATCGGCCGCCGCCGCGCTTGACAACGATTCGATCCCGGATCAGGCCCGGATCAAATATCTGCGCCGACTGCAAAAGCTGGTCGCCGCCCTGAAAAAACTCGGTTTCCCCTGCGAAGTGCCCGGCGGAACCTATTTTCTTTATACCAAAGCCCCCAAAGCGATTGAAGGGGATCGTGTCTTCGCCAACGCGGAAGAAGTCAGTCAGTTCCTGATTACGGAACAGTCCGTTTGCACTGTTCCCTGGGATAATGCCGGACCTTATCTTCGGTTTTCTGTAACCTATCTGGCGGAAACGGAAGAAGCGGAAGATGCGCTCATGGCCGAACTCGTCGATCGGCTCGGAAAATTTAAATTTGTATTTTAATTGAAAGTTTAGCCTGATTTTTCGAATTCGCAAAATTGCGCCGCTTTTCTGCCGGCAGGAATTGAAGGTGCAAGAGAAGGATTTGGATTTATTGTTCGTTTTGAAGGATCGCCGTCCGTTTTGAAGGGGAGCCGGCGGAACCGGCTTCAAGGTTCTTATGTCCGATATTATCGTAAAAGGCGCGAAAGAGCATAATCTTTGCGGAGTTGATCTGACTCTTCCAAGAAATATGTTTATTTGCTTTACCGGCGTCAGCGGAAGCGGTAAAAGTTCTTTCGCTTTTGATACCCTTTACGCGGAGGGGCAGCGGCGTTATATCGAAAGTCTGTCGAGTTACGCCCGTCAGTTTCTGGATCAGCTTCCGAAGCCTGATCTTGAAACGATCAGCGGATTGAGTCCGGCCATTTCCATTTCGCAAAAAACCGGCGGTCATAATTCCCGTTCGACCGTTGGAACGATTACCGAAATTTACGATTATCTGCGAGTTCTCTTTGCCCGGGTTGCGACCGGATACTGCCCGGAATGCGGTCGCCCCATTACCGCTCAAACCAAGGATCAGATCCTTGCCCAGTTGAGCGCTTTTCCTGACGGTTCGATTATAACCGTTCTCGCGCCTGTTATTCGCGGACAAAAAGGCGAATACAGGACTCTCTTTCAAGAGCTGAAAAAACAGGGATATTTACGCGTTCGGGTTGATGGGAAAATTTATCGGCTTGAAGAAATTCCCCGACTCGACCGGCGAACCAAACATAATATCGAAGCGGTGATCGACCGGATCGTTTTGGGCGAAAACGTTTTCGGACGTTTGACCGAAGCGGCGGAGCAGGCGCTTAAAATCGGTGAAGGTCTCCTTGTCGGATCCATTGAGCTTCCGAAAGGATATGAAAATTTTTCTCTTCCCCCGCAATCGATCTCTCCGAAAGATACTGTCTCGAAAAATAATTCATCTCAACAGCCGGACTCATCCGCGTCCGATGCTTCAAAGGTTTTTTCCGGTGAGTTTAATTTTACACCGAATAATACCGTCTATGACAATGAAATCATTGATATCAAGGCCCTTCGAAAAGAAGAAGAAGAAGAAGAAGAAGAAGATCCCCGAGATCGGCGCCGATCCGAAAGTTCTGTCGATACGGATTTGATGGATGACGGTTTGTCCGACGCGGAATTTTCGGAGAACGAATTTTCCGAAAGCGATAGAACGGAAGGTTTTTTCCCGAAAGATGATTTTCCGGACGGCGAAATATCGGAAAACAATTTTCCGGATGATGAATTTTCAGATCAGAATTTGCCGGATTTTGAAGACAATATGTCCGACGGCGAATTATCAGACGATCAAGAGGGGATAATCAGTTCCGGCGATCACGATCAGGCCGATCCTTCCGCAGAACCGGCCCCCCATGTTCGGGAAATGCTGTTCAGTACCGAATACGCCTGCCCGCATTGCAATCGGAGTTTTGAACCTCCTTCTCCGCAGATCTTCAGTTTTAACAGTCCGCGCGGAATGTGTCCGCACTGTCAGGGACTCGGCTTTATTCATACCTTTGATCCCGATCTTTTAATTCCCGATAAAACGCGCTCTTTTCAACAGGGAGCGATTGTTCCGCTGGGCAAATGGAAAGAACTCGGCCGCTGGAAACGTCATATATATCAAGGAGTTGCCGATACACTGACTAGAGTTTACAACCTTGAAAAAGGCGATATTCTCGAAACCGCCTGGGAAGAACTTGATCCGCGGATACAGCATGCGTTCCTTTGGGGAACCGGCGATTTGCATATTACTTACACATGGCGCAGCGGTCCGTCCGGTCATAAATGGGGCGGAAAGTTCGAGGGCATTATTCCGAAACTGCTCAAACAGTATAACGAAACGGAAAACAAAATGTTCCGGGCAATGATGGAAAAGTATATGAACATCATTCCCTGCGGCTGGTGTCACGGAAAACGGATCAATGAGCAGGCGGCCGCGTTCAAACTGACGACTCTTTCAAACGATTCACGATTTGAATTTCAAAAAGAGTTTTCACTTCCTGAACTTTGCGATCTTTTCATTACCGATCTGCTGGAATTTTTTTCCGATCTGAAACTTTCGGAAACCGGCTTGATCATCGCCTCGGAGCTGGTTCGGGAAATTCGTGTTCGGCTGGGCTTTTTGATCAATGTCGGACTGGAATATCTTTCGCTCGGAAGAAGCGCGCCAACCCTTTCGGGCGGTGAAATGCAGCGGATCCGGCTGGCCGGTCAGATCGGTAGTGGACTTACCGGGGTTCTTTACGTTCTTGACGAACCGTCGATCGGACTGCATCAGCGCGATAACGATCGTCTGATTAAAACGCTCGGCTGCCTGCGCGATTTAGGCAATACCGTTGTTGTTGTTGAACATGACGAAGACACAATGCTGGCGTCGGATTATCTTGTCGATTTCGGGCCCGGTCCCGGATTTCACGGCGGACAAATTGTCGCGCAAGGATCCGTAAAAGAGATCTTTCGACAAAAAAATCCGCTCAGCATTACCCGAAAATATTTGCTCGGCGAAGAGAAAATACCTTATCCGGAAACGCGTAAAAAGCCGGGCGATAAAAAACTGATCGTTCGAAACGCCGCTCATAATAATCTCAAGGGAATCGATGTTGAGTTTCCGCTTGGTCTCTTCCTTTGTGTGACCGGAGTCAGCGGCAGCGGCAAGAGTTCGCTGGTCAACGATATTCTTGTCGAAGCTCTGATGCGGGATCTCAATCACGGAAACGGCGCGCCCGGCAAACATGACCGAATTGAGGGCGTCGATTATCTCGATAAACTCATCGCGATTGATCAGACGCCGATCGGACGGACGCCCCGATCCAATCCGGCCACTTACATTAAGCTGTTCGACGATATTCGCAAACTGTTTTCTGAATTGCCCGATTCGAAAGCCAAAGGATTTAAACCGGGGCGTTTCAGTTTCAATGTCGCCGGAGGACGTTGCGAGATCTGCGAAGGAAACGGTGCGCAAAAACTGGAAATGGACTTTCTCGCCGATATCTGGATCACCTGTCCCGATTGCGGCGGTAAACGTTTTAATAAAGATACCCTATCCGTTCATTTTAAAGGTAAATCAATTGATCAGATCCTTGATATGGATGTCGAATCTGCGCTGGAGCTTTTCGAAAATATTCCGAAAATCAAGCAGAAACTTCAGACGCTTTACGATGTCGGTCTTGGTTATATGAAGCTCGGTCAGCCTTCACCGACTCTTTCCGGGGGGGAGGCCCAGCGAATAAAACTGGCCAAGGAACTTGTTAAAAAAAGTACTGGAAAAACTCTTTATCTTCTTGACGAACCGACCACCGGTCTTCATTTTGCGGACATAAAACTTCTGCTCAATGTTTTGCGCAATTTTGTCGACGCGGGCAATACCGTATTGGTCGTCGAGCATAATCTGGACGTTATCAAAGTAGCCGACTGGATCATTGATCTCGGTCCGGAAGGGGGCGATCGGGGCGGTTATGTCATCGCGCAGGGAACGCCGGAAGATATTATGAACGTTCCTGAATCGTTCACCGGACAGGCGCTTAAAAAATTCATTACTCATGAAAATCAAACGAGTCGGCAGCGAAGAGCGGACGCCAATAAAAAGACCCTGCGGACGCAAGTACCGGAACCGGACGAAGCCATTATCGCCAAAGATATTCAGGAACACAATCTGAAAAATATTTCGGCCGTTATTCCGCACGGAAAAATGACCGTTTGCTGCGGACCGAGCGGAAGCGGTAAATCGTCGTTTGCGATGGATACCATTTACGCCGAAGGCCAGCGCCGGTACGTTGAAAGTTTAAGTTCATACGCCCGTCAATTTCTCGGACAAATGCCCAAACCGAAGGCGGGACCGATCACCGGAATCGCGCCAGCGATTGCAATTGATCAGAAAGTGGCCGGACATTCTCCCCGGTCCACTGTTGGAACCGTAACTGAAATTCATGATTACCTGCGCGTTCTGTTCGCAAGGCTCGGCGTTCCTTGGTGTCCTGACTGCGATATCCCGATCGGATCTCAGTCGATCGACGAGATCATTGCCCGAATTTTGCTTTATCCGGACGAGTCAAGGCTTTTAATCGCCGCACCGCTCCCCGAAGAAACCGGAACGGATTACGCCAAACTTTGGGCGCGTTATCAGTCGCTTGGTTTTCAACGTGTTCGAATCGACGGAACGGCTTATTCGCTCTCCAGTCCGCCGGAAATCGACAATAAACTTCATCATAAGATCGAAATTGTCGTTGATCGAATACATCTGCGTTCGGGAGAAGACAAAAATAATCTGCGCGGCCGCATTGCCGACAGTGTTGAAACGGCGCTCGGTTTGAATCAGGGAACCTTGCATGTCATCCGGGCCGATAATGATCTTCCGGAAGATCAATGGAAGACCGATGTTTTAAGTCGGCATCTTTCCTGCGAAAAATGCGGACGCGGTTTTGAACCGTTTACGCCGCATCATTTTTCGTTCAACAGTCCGCTCGGCTGGTGTCCTTACTGCGAAGGACTCGGTGTTCAGCGCGGAACAGGCACCTCGCATCTGATTCACGATTCCAAACTGACGCTTGCCGAAGGAGCCGTTGTTCTTTGGCCCGGGCTCGACACGAAAAATCAGAACAGATCGGAGGCCGAAGTTCAAAATTCGATGGCAATGCTGCGAGCTTTCAGCCGAACGCTCGGTATTCCGCTGGATGTTCCGTTTGAACAATTGGACGTTCGTTTTCGACGGACTGTGTTTCACGGAACCGGTGACCGCTGGATTTCCGTGTTCGATTCTGATTTCAAAGATCCGGTTTCTTCCAAAAGCGGTAAAAAGAAAAAAGAAGAAGACCGTCTTCGTTTTATGTTTCAGTTTAAGGGGCTTTATCCCGCGATTGAAGAAGCAGGCCGTCTTGTCCCGATGTTTCGAGGGCGTCTTGAATATCAGCTGGAAGAAGTCGAATGTACCGTCTGTCTGGGCAGTCGTCTTCGGGACGATGTTTCCGCAGTCCGGCTCAATGGGCTGACCATTGATCAGATCTGCCGCAAACCGCTTTCGGATCTCCTTGAGTTTTTCAACGGCTGGAAACCGAACGCGATGGAAAAAACGGTTGCCGGCGATTTGATCAGCGAAGTCCGTCAGCGTCTTGAATTTCTTGTCAACGTCGGACTTGATTATTTAACGCTTTCCCGTCCGGCCCCGACTCTTTCCGGCGGGGAATCCCAGCGAATTCGCCTGGCCGCGCAGATCGGATCCGGACTGGTCGGTGTCCTTTACGTTCTGGATGAACCGACGATCGGACTGCACCCGCATGACAACGCCCGTCTGATTGGAACCTTGAAAAAACTTTGTGATCTCGGTAATACGCTTCTTTTGGTCGAACATGACAAATCGGTTATTGAAAGCGCGGATCACCTGATCGATTTCGGACCGAAAGCGGGCCGGGAAGGAGGCTTTATTGTCGCCGCCGGAACTCCCGCCGAAATTGCCGCCGATGAAAATTCGGTAACCGGCGGTTATCTTTCCGGACGAAAAAAGATCCCGATTCCCGTTAATCGCCGAATACTTTGCGATCTTGATTTAACAATACCCAAATCGAACAGACTTCATGACACGGAACTGCCGCCGACGGAAATCACAAGAAGAAAGATCTTCGCGCAAGCGCAAAAACGTCATATTCCGTCACCGATCGAAGCGCAGTATAATGGATCTCTTCCCGTTTGGGATCCAGGCTGGCTGCTTCTGCTCGGCGCCCGGCATAACAATTTGAAGTCGATTGATATTCCGATCCCTCTTTCCGCGCTTGTTGCGGTGACCGGTGTCAGCGGAAGCGGCAAGAGTTCACTCGTCAGTGATATTCTTTACAAAGCGCTCGCACAAAAATTGAATCGGGCTATGACCAAACCTGGTTCTTATGACGATCTTCTCGGACTTGAACAGATCAATAAAGTCATTGAAGTCGATCAAAATCCCTTGGGACAAACACCGACGTCGAATCCGGCGACTTATACCGGAGTTTTCGATCTGATTCGTCAGCTTTACGCGCAGCTTCCCGAGTCAAAACTTCGCGGTTATACTCCGCGCCGATTCAGTTTTAATCTTCCGGGGGGACGATGTGAAAAATGTGAAGGCGCCGGACAGATCAAAATTGAAATGCATTTTCTGGCCGATGTTTGGGTTACTTGTGATTCATGCGGCGGAAAACGTTACGATCAGCAGACTCTTGAAGTTTTGTACCGCGGCAAATCCATTGCCGATGTTCTCGATATGACTTGTCGGGAAGCTCTGTCGCTGTTCGCCAATGTCCCGGCCATTGCCCGGATTTTGAGAATGCTTTGCGAGGTCGGTCTTGATTACATTACGCTCGGACAATCGGCGGTAACCCTTTCCGGAGGCGAAGCGCAGCGCGTCAAACTGGCAGCCGAACTGGCCCGGCCCGATACCGGACGAACCGTTTATATTCTCGACGAACCGACCACCGGTCTCCATTTCGACGATTTGAAAAAACTGCTCGACGTCCTTCATCATCTGGTTGATCTTGGCAATACGGTGATCGTCATTGAACATAATCCCGATATTTTCAAATCAGCCGACTGGATCATTGACATCGGACCCGATGCCGGTTTGAGCGGCGGTTATCTCACTTTTGCCGGAACTCCGGAACAGTTGGCCGAATATACGAAAAAACGGGAAAAAGCCTCGCCGAAAATACGCAAGGAACTGCTCCGGAGTTATACCGGGGAATTCCTTGTCCCCATTCTCGAAAGTGAACCTTACGAATATCGGAAGCTTTATGATATTACCGCTTTTGAGGAAGAACTTCATCAGGAACAGGAAAACGATCTTCTTTCGGAAGAAGAGGCGGAAGCGTCGCAGGAAGTCATGATGCCCTGGACTCGGGACGGGCGGCTTTGGCATACGCAAAACAGAGTCGGACGAACTGGCACTCCCTGCCGTTGGGATGGTCGAATACTTGGCAAAGTCATTGATCGGATCGAAGAGTTCGATATTTTCGCCCCGACCGATTGGAACAATCGAACGATTGTTGAAGTTTGCGCGGAAAAGAAATCGATCGGCTGGTTCCTGCATGCGATTACCGGAGAAGAATGGCTGTTGAAACTTAAATTCAGAACAGCCCGCGGAACATTCAATAAAGAAGATCTGATAAAAAAACTCAATCTGCGTCCGTTAAACGAAATGGATGACATTCCCCTTTACGGAACCCAGCATCGAGTTAAGGTTGAAACAACCGGTCATTGGCAGGAAATTGAATTGCGGATCTGCACTTACGAAGAATTCGATCGTCCTGAATTTTGGGAATTCCTGGATATCGCTATTGACCGATTTGGCGGATTCATTCAAAAAACAAACGATTCCAATATTGACTTGACTCCTTGGCGGACGCAAGGGGAAAAATGGCACTTGACGCCCGCTCATTGTTACGGCGGAAGTTCCAAGCCGTCCTGGCCAATCGAACTTCTGACCCGGCTGCTGGCAATGATCGGTAAAAACGCTCCGAATTTAACGCCCGTCTGGACCAATAAACTGATGGTTCCTTTTGCTGATAAAGAAAAAAAACAAACCGTTTGCGTTGTTTTAACCAAAAATTGCGAATATCTTGGTTTTCAACTAAATGTTCCGAAAAACAGTGTTCCGTTAGGAAGAATATTGAATCTCGGTTTTAATCCGGATGTCGATGGATCCAGTCCCGATTATGATGCTGTTCATCTTCGTTTTCGTTCCAGCGGCGATTTTAATGATAAAGATCTCAACGCCTTTTTTCGGGAAATTTTATCCGATGATAATAAATGAATTTTGAAATTTTCCGCGCAACACTCATAATGAATTTAGTTAATAGTAATGATAGGCCAATTCCATCATGAATTTTCCGTTACAACGTCAAAAGAACAGCCGATTCACGCGGTCAATTGGCGGAGATGACGGAAAATTTAATACAAAGCAGTATAAATAATTAAAAATTGTCTATTCTTGCTTTTAAGACAAATTTTCGCGAAAAAGGTTTGCTTTATGTCGATTTCATTATGAATTTTCCGCTCTTGCGTCAAAAGAACAGCCAATACACGAAATCAAATGGCGAAATTACGGAAAAATTAAAATGAAGACAATAAGATAAAATTGAGCTATTAATACAATCGGAATAAACAATATATTTTAAGTCGGAATAAATTAAGTCCGATAATAGAGATAGGACAAAGTAATATTGACAGTCCGGGAAATGTCAACCGACGTTAACGGCAATTTTTACCTTTCGAAAAAGTGTTTATTTTATCGAAATTTAAAAAGCGTATCCATTTACCGCAAATTGTTCATTTTCTTTCCGTAAATAAATTTTCGCTGTATTTTTTAAAAATCGCTATATAGATCTTTGATGATTGGCATAATAAAGATTATAATGACAAAATGATGGAGACTGGATCTTTGCTTGAAAGTCGATAGGGCAAAAAATGAGTACGGAAGCGCGAAAAAGCAGTTTTATCCCGAAGCACCTCTTTTTAAAGGGAAGTGTTCCGAGCGATTTCGTGCCCAAACGCGCAATGATTCTTCCGAGCCGGAAGATCCATTCGGACGATTCCGCGAACGAAACAGACGATCTTACGAATTCGGCGGCCATTTCTCTTTCAATTGTTGACGCTTCGCAGACGCTGTTGGATCCGGCTGGAAATGTTTCGCCAGCCGCTTCGTTGTTGCCGTCGGATACTTTGCCGTCGATGCCGGAACAGGCGCTGACCGGTTCCGGACAGTCTCTTGGCGCGGTCAAGCCGGAAACCATTACCTCCATTTCAATGTCTTCAACATCGGTTGAAACATCGTCGATCCGTCCTTGCGAAACAGAAAGATCAGCGGACGCGTCCGAACTGTTCGATCAGGGCGATCTTGATGCCGGGCCGGCCATTCTTCCTTTTCCTTCATTGGACGCGACGAACAGCGCCGCCATTCAACCTGTTGCTTCTGTTGCCGGTCTGCCGCAAGGACTCACTGCTCCAACAGCTCAACCCGCCGAATTTGCGGAAGAGACGGTTCCGTCCTATTTGCAATCAGCGTTTCAGTTTTTGGAACACGCGCCCGTTTCAGAACTTACGGATCTTACTCCTGAAGAGGAATGGCTGTCAAGAATGCTGGGCCGTCCGCTTACTGTAAGGGACCGTGAGTCTTTCTATTGGGAAGATTACGTTGAGCCGATTGAAACAAAACAGGAGTTCGAACCGGAAACGAATCCGAAGAACTTAACCGGAATACTGGCTGTTTGCTGTTCTTCCATTGAATATATCGGACGATGTATTTTAATCACCCACCGAGTGTTTTCAAAAATTTTTATGGCCATTCCCAATAAAACGGCCGCCGGTGAAGAGAATAACAAAGTTTTCACCAAAAAGAAAGGCTTTTACGCTTCCGATTTAATGATTTCCGTCATTACCGGAGTATGTATTGCGACTTTCATTATTTTTCCTCTGTTACGAGTCGTTGGCGAAGAAGTTTTTACCGTTGTTGCCAAAAGCGTTGTCCGTCATATGGGCGAACGGGTTTCTCTCAGCGCAATGGGAAGCGATGCTTCTCTATTGCCGATTCTTTCCGAACAGTTTATTTTTCCGAAACTGGATAACAGTGAAGGAAGCGCGCAAGTTGTCGGCGAACAGGAAATCGTTATTCCTTTGGAGGAATAATGAAAAACATTTCAAGACGGCTTTTTTCTCAATTCTGTTCTGTTTTTATTTTGGTTCCGGCCTTGGCTTTTTCTTTTGAAGCGGAAAATGTCCGGAAGGAAAATAATCGATCAGACTCTCAAAGCGCAAGCGGCGATTCCGGATCTTCCGATTCCCCGGAAGACGAAAACAAAGAAATTATTTCAGACGGATCACCGGCGGATCTTAAGGAACGGGAACGGAATCTGCATCAGGATTGGGAACGGAAACTAAATCTTCTTCTGGATAAATGCGGCGAATATAATATGCCGTTGGAAAAAGAGATCTCAAAACGTTTTTTGATCGGAACGAAAGAAAACGGTTTCGTCGTTGCGAAGATCCCGCAAAAAATTTTTTTGGAACAGCTTCCGGAAGACGCGACCGATTTTCAGATCAGTTGGCATAAAGCCCTTCGGCGTCTGCGTCGTGAAACCGCGGAAGGTTTTTATCAGCTGGGGGAGATCTGGCTGAAAAAGAAAAAAGGATATGAAGCGTTTCGGCTCTTTCGACTGGCTCTTTCAATCGATTCCGATTACACGGAGGCCCGACAGCGGTTTGGCTTTTCTTTGATCGACGGCAAGTGGCTGTCTCCGTTTGAACAGGAGCAGCGGCAGAAAGGACTGGTCGATCATCCGGTTTTTGGCTGGATCGATAAAGAAGATCAGGCACGTTACGAAGGGGGAGAGCGCAGACTGGATGGACGCTGGCTCTCCGCGCAAGAGGAAGAAAAAACAAGAAGTAAACGTCATTCCGGCTGGAAGATCGAGAGTCCTCATTATCAGATCCTGTCAGAACATTCACTTGAAGAAGGGGTTCGGATCTGCCGTATTCTCGAAAATTATTATCAAGCCTGGCAGGCATTGTTTTATCGGTTTACCGCATCGGAAAACCAATGGAACGCCGCGTTTCAAAAAGGATCGCTGCCCGACACAAAAAAGCATAAAGTACTTCTGTTCGCAAGTCGGCAATCGTATCTTCGAGAAGTTCGAAAAATGGACAATACCGGACGAATCGAGCGCAGTCATGGCGGTTATTTCCCTGATTTTCGATGTATGTATATTTATATTCCCGGCGCAAAAGAAGAAATCGACATGGACACAATGCTTGTTCATGAGGCGACGCATCAGCTTTTTGAAGAATGCCGTTATGAACTTGATACTTCCGCCAAAGGACGACGGCGAAAAAAAATGCCGGCCGCGCAAAATTTCTGGATCCTCGAAGGAAGTGCCACTTATATGGAGACGTTCAAAGACGACGGTATGAATTATCATGTCGGCGGACTTGAATCGCCCCGATTCCTTCGGGCAAGGGAACGGGTCTTCGAATCGGACGGTTACATGCCGCTGCGTCAATACGCGCAGCTTTCCGCCAAAACATTTCAAACACATCAGGATCTGCCGATGCTTTATACACAGGCCGCCGGACTGACCCTCTTCTTTCTGCATTATGAAAATGGAAAATACAGAAACGTCTTTATAAATTATCTGTATATGGTTTATGAAAGAATTGACCGGCCGAATACGCTTGAGATCTTAACCGGGCGATCTTTTGAAGATCTTGATCAGGAATATAGGTCCTTTATGAAAAGTTTGAAAGTCAACGCCGATCAATAAAAACGGCGTTTTCAAGCGGACGCCCTTGTCAAACATTCTTTGCTTTACAATAAACGCTCTTCGGTCAAAGATCGTATTCAGGAAGCGTTTTCCCTGCCGTCATTTCAAAAAATTTCGCCGATAAGGGATGTTTTCGATCATCGGAACACGGTCTTCCCGTATCCGGAAAAACGAATATTCTTCTATTAACGGCTCAAGACCATAATTGCGACATCGGCATAGAGATTCGGATTGTTTTCAACGACGATTCCCTTTTCTGTATCCAGCGCAACCTGTTTATGGATCTTGTATCCTTTTTGCGAGCAGAAATATTTAAAATCGTCGATTGTCAGAAAGCGGACGTCATTCATATTATACCAGCGTCTTCCATCGCGCGGATCGATATGCGGAGCCCGACCGTCTTCAAATAATTCCTTGCGAAAACGGTAATAGCCGAGATTCGGAAAACTGACGATTGCCCGTGTTCCGACACGCAGCATTTCGCTGACGACCAGTTCAACATTATGAACCGTTTGAAGTGTTTTGGAAAGAACGACGAAATCAAACTGCTGATCCGAAAAAGCGGTCAGTCCCTGATTTAAATCGGTCTGAATAACATCCAGTCCTTTTTCAACGCAGCGTAAAACGCTTTCTTCTTCAAGTTCAATTCCGACCAGACGTTCATGACCCGACTCTTTCAGACGACCGAGAAGATCGCCCTGACCGCAGCCGAGATCCAGTATTTTTGTTTTCGGCGGAATCAGATCAAGGATTCGGTCGAAATCGATCCGGTGTTTGGGAGCTTTGGGGAAATGAAATTCAGGCCGATGTTCCCGGGAAAGCCGCGCCGCTTCCGGATCCTTGATTAAAATATGATCATGATAAACATGATGCAAAAATCCCTTGATCATGCCGCCGTAAACCGGAAGTTCATTTTCCAAAAGAAAGGCGTCGTGACCGCAGTCACTTTTGATATTGCAGTAACTGACCCGTTTATCGACGGCCGCCGCCGCTTTGACCAGTTCCCGGGATTGAAAAGGAGGGAACAGCCAGTCGGAAGTAAAACTCAAGAACAGAAAACGACACATCGACTGACGCATTGCCTGTGCCCGTTTTTCATGATCGGCCCCCAGATCAAAAGTATCCAGCGCCATTGATAATACGAGATAACTGTTCGCGTCGAAACGCTCAACGAATTTACTTCCCTGATGCGCCAGATAGGATCCGATTGAAAAACGTGTTTCAAATTCCGATTTTATTTCTCTTCCTTTGTTCCGGGGATCGCCGAATTTTCGGGCCATTGATTCTCGCGAAAGATAAGTAATATGTCCCAACATTCGGGCGATTGCCAATCCGGTGGCCGGTACTTTGCCGGTATCATAATATTGACCGCCGTTAAAATTCACGTCGTTGACAATTGCGTTTCGGGCGACAATATCGAACGCCAGTGACTGACTGGTCAGATGCGGACTGGTTGCGATACCGATAACACTTAACACTTTCTCGGGACATTGAGTAGCCCAAACCAGCGCCATTAGTCCGCCGAGTGATCCGCCGATGATAGCTAAAAGACGTTCAATACCGAGATGATCTTCAACCAGTTTTCGCTGAACTTCGACGATATCTTCGATCGTAATGGCGGGAAAGTCCATTCCGTAACGCCGGCCGGTTTCCGGATTGACGCTGTCCGGTCCAGTGGTTCCGCGGCATCCGCCTAAAATATTCGGACAGATCACGAAATATTTATTGGTATCGACGTATTTACCGGGACCGATTAGAACATCCCACCAGCCTGGATCGTCGTTTTCGTCATGCGCCGCGACATGAGAATCGCCGGAAAGCGCATGACAGATCAAAATGGCATTGTCTTTTCGGGCATTTAATGTTCCGTAAGTTTCATAAGCGACGGTTACTTCTGAAAGTGTTTCGCCGTTTCGCAGCGAGAAAGGTTCAGAAAAAGTAATTTGCCGGGCATGAGCGAGCGGTCGGCTGGATCTGACGCTGTCGCTGCTGTTAAAAAGATCTTCCTGACTGGTATTGGTCATAATGTATCCCAACCGGAACAGGTCCGGGAAAAAAGGCCTTGATCTCAGGCGGAAGGATGCATCAGATCCTCCTTGACCAAGATCTCAAGTGGCGGTTTGCAGCTGAGCGCAATCGCCAACGCGTCGGACGGACGCGAATCAAGAGTAATAACGCGCCGATCATGTTTGATTCGAAGTCGGGAATAATAGGTTCCGCCCTGAACGTCATGAATCAAAACGTCAAGAAACCGTCCGCCGAGTATTTCAACCGATCGGTAAATCAAATCGTGAGTAAACGGACGGGACGAATATTCCCGACGCAATTTTCTTTCAATACCGATCGCTTCCGAAAAACTGATAAAAAGAAGAAGTTCGCGGGAGCCGCCGATCTCTCGAAGAAAAACCGATTGATGCATATCATAACCGCAAAAAACAACTCGCGCAACCCGAACCGGAACCGTGTTCTTTTTCCAGTCGGGTGTCTCCGTTTTTATGGAAGAAGTCATATTGAACTCCTTTTGAATAATAATTATAATCTTGTTTACGGATGTTTCCAGTAGCCGTCTAATATCTTGACTTTTTTTAGCTTCCCGGTCAATAAAAAGATAAATTTTACTGGATCTTTCCTTGGTGGTCCATTGATTGATTTTAAGATCTGTTGCAAAAATCACCTGATCTTCTGACATTTTGAATTTTCAAACAGATCAAAAGAACCGACGATCCTTAAAATGCCGGTTGGAAATTTTATAAATACTGATCACCTAAGATCATAATTCTGTCCGATAAAGGAAATTTTAATGACACAAAAGCGCGCGATTGTTCTTGCTGCCGGTAAAGGAACACGAATGAAAACGGATCAGCCTAAAGTTTTGGTTCCCGCGCTCGGGGTTCCGATGATCGAATATGTTTTGGACGCCCTGCGAAAAGCGGGAGTTACGGAAATTATTATCGTTGTCGGATACGGCGGCGATCAGGTTCGGAACGCTTTGTCGAAATATGGCGATCTTATTTTTGCCGAACAGACCGAACAACGGGGAACCGGACACGCGGTGATGATTTGCAGGGATGCGCTCGCGAATAAAGAGGGACCTGTTTTTG
>CAZZEF010000063.1:17420-20009 GCA_964652875.1 uncultured Planctomycetaceae bacterium | reverse complement strand
TTCATCGCCGCGCCGTTTGGTTTTGGGAATCAGCTGTTGACGGACGGTAAAACGGAAGTCACGAACGATCCGCCTTAACAGGCCGTTTGTCAATGGATCGGCGGGCAATCATAAAGTTTTTCTCCCTTGAGAGCGGCTTCTTTCATTTTTTGAGCTTTAATTTTAAACGCCTGATATTTTTTTTCTCTTTTCAAGTCTTCAGGATTGAGCATTTTCCAGTTGGGCATATCGGCTCTTGGAGTTTTTGCGAGTCTTTCTTGGCCGATTTTAATGATCTCAAGAGAGCGGCGGTATTCAGGCCTTTTTTGACTTTCGGGATCGGGCCAGCGGTCAAGACAGGGACTCATTTCCGGACGGCTGAACGAAACATCGTGATCAAGAATCGGATCCGGTTTTCGACCCGCGGCCATTTCGTTTCCGGGCAGATGCCGACCGGTCAGATCGGCCAGTTCTTTCATTTCCGAAAAGGTCAGCGGTGAACGTCCGTAAGGATTATCGGGATAATTGGTCGAAAAAACGGAATAATAAGGAGCGTTCATATCGATCCAGGCGGCAGTCATGTCCAAAGCGAAAGGATCGACAGGAAAAAGTCCTTTTTCTTTTCGAAGAGAGTCAATCGGACCGCCTTGGTCATGTCCTGCGCGCATGATCTCAAGCAGGCGGCTTTTACTTGATCCCCAGACAAGCGGTTTGATCTTTTCCGCAAACGCGCTCCCGATCACGTTGACAAGCTTTTTGTCCCGTATTTCCCAATAGGAGCAGTTGAAAACGGTGTTCAAATCGCCGCAAAGAAGAACCTTTCCGGCAGCCCGTCGGGCGATTGGCGACGATTTCGAGGTCGGACGGTCATGACAGGCAACGCAGTATTTATCGAGAATCGGCTGAACCGTTTCGGTATAAGAGAAAAGAAAAGGACGCCGGTTGAATTCGGGAACAAGTTCCTGCGGTTTCTTTCGCATGGCCAACGTTATCCTGGAAGAAACCGGTGTTTCCAGTCGATCTTCATGACAGCCGAAACAACCGTTTGTTTCTCCGGGCCGGACAATAACCCCGCTTCTCATTGATTGAATCATTTGCCGGTTTTCGTCCAGGATCTGAAAGAAAACGAATGTATCGGCCGGAACGGAAAAATAGACGCTCCCGTCTTTTTCGATCGGAACAGTACCAAGGATCCGTTTATTGCCGAATTCGTCCCAATTCATGGCCGGTGCCTGTTGATTCCCCTTGTAATCGACGCCGACCCAGGAGGGGTGATTCCAAAATCGTTTTTCGGGCGATTCAATAACACGCAGATATTTGATCGATCCGTCAGGCACGTCTTTCATGCCGAACCCTTCGCGGACATTCGTTACATAAAAATATCCGTTGTCTTTTGAAAGATCGATTCGGTCGGTAATGACCGGAGGCGCTTCGGATGGGGCAAGCGGCATCGGATCGAAACAACCGATCGGATCAGTATGTATCAGCCGCATTCCTCCATCAATATCAAGGAACCAAATTCCCGTTGCTCCCGAAGGAGATCCGGATTTTTTATTCATTTTACCGGGAAGCATGGTTCCGGAAGGAATTGTGCCCGCGGCAAGAAGATAATGTTCGTCCAAAGGAAACGGATCTTCAAAACGCTGCGACAGTTTGGTCAGATTGTCATAACTTTTTCCGTTGTATGTTCCGATCAGATCCCAGGCGTCAGGAGGCCAAACCTGAACAACCGGATCGATTCCGTCAAGTCCTTTTGTCCGATCAATCAGGCCGATTGCCCCCCAAGCGGGAGTATGACAGGCGATCATCGTGCAGACAAAAAGACTGCTGGATCCCGGCATAATGCGCGGATCGACATTGGCGGCCGGCGATTCGGTATTGTTCCCCCAAAAGAGCGCGTGATTCGTTCCATCCGGATTGGTAACCCAGACTCCCTGCGCGTCACTGAAATTGCGATCGACGTATTCCCAACGGTAATAAAGGATCCGACCGTCCGGAAGAAGACTCGAATGACCTTCATAAAGAGTTGAATGTCCGATCTGAAGCAGATTTGATCCGTCGCCGTTCATTGTATGCAGGTTACACATAATATGACGGTTGCACATACAGTATTTGGGTTCTCTTGTCGAAGAAAAAACAATTCTTCCGTCCGGCAGATACTGCGGATCAATATCGGAAAGGTCGGATCCGGCCGTCAGTTGTTTCAGATCAGATCGGGTCAGGATCACGGTTTCGGGATCTTTACCGCGGAGATCCAATTCATAAATATGAAAGTCGTCTTTGATCTCCCAGCGAACGGACACGAGAATTCTTTTTCCGTCGAAATGAACGCAAGGATCCCGGACAATTCCATTCGGAACGTCCAAAATCGAATGGACGTTGCCGGTTTTTGCATTCCAAACACGCAAAGAACTTCCGGAAGGAAACTTTTCAGTGCAGATCTCGTCGTTTTGATAAGTCGTTTCAGTATTATGATGTTCGTAAGGAAACGGAGGACGGCTGACATAAAGAATAAGAGATTGGCTGAGCAAAGGATCATGCCGGACCGTTTCGTTCTGAAATTGATTGAACTGATCTTGAAAACGTTTCCAGCGTTCGTCGAATTCCTTA
>CAZZEF010000063.1:8847-17379 GCA_964652875.1 uncultured Planctomycetaceae bacterium | reverse complement strand
GCGTTTAACGGCGGAAGCCGACGAAAAAGGATCTTGCGGGGAATGTTTTGGGGCATGAACCGATAACACGTCCGTCGATTGATTAAAACTTTCAGACGAGTCGGAATGATCATTGGATTCGGATTCTTGAAGATCACGCAGGCGGCGGATCAAGGCATCGAGAGTCCGTTCCGTTTTGGCGAATCCCTGTTTGATCAGTTCGTTTTTCATAAAAGTGCGCCGCAAATCCGTTGCTTGCCGGTCAATGGATCCGGTTCCGAAAAAAGCGTCGGCATGAAGATAACTCCAAGCCCCCTTGTCTCGGTCAATGAGCCGAAACAGAAGAGGCTTGCCTAAATACTCTCCTAAATCAAGAGTGATCTGGTCCATTGTCTGACGATTGACTCCCCGAAACTGACGCAGTTCGAGAACACTTCCGTCCGGCTTGAGTTCACAAAGCGCCAGCCAGGTTTGCGGAATGTTTCCGCCTCCGATCCGAAAACGGAAAGTTTGATCAGTCAAACGAAAAACAGGGGATTCCAAAACGCAGCAGTTGGATTCAAACGTTTTTGGACCGGCAGAAGACTCAAGTGTCGTTAAATAGAATCGTCCCTGTTTGGGGTAGGGGCCGGAGGTATGAAAAATCGAATCTCTTGATCCGACCGGTCGACTGTTTTCCCCTTCGACGACAGCCCAGCCTTCCCTGGTCAAATCGCCTGACTCGAAATCAAAAATAATTTGAGAAGATCCCGCCCGGCAAACCGAAATAAACAACAGTCCGCCCGTCAATAAAAAAAACACGGAAAAACAAAATCCTGTTTTATTCATTTTTTACCATTTTCACTTAAAATGTTTTTGATTAAATCGTCAATGATTTATTAATTCGACTCCAAATCTTATTCCAATCCAAAGGAGGAACATCGCAATAATAACCGGCCATAACCGAGCCTTTTTATTGCAATAATATACGATAACCGTCCAAATTCCAAATAGGACAAGACAAAAAAGGAAATAGAGTATTCTGTGTTTCGAGACAAAAATGACTCTGTAAATCAAAGGGAGTGTACTTATCGAAATTCCGGCAATAGACATCCAGCGAATTAAACGTTTTTTACCGAAAGTGTATAGATCGAAAGGATACGCGTATTGCATTCGTCCGATGACTTTTCGAAAATTGAGCCAAACGAAAAGATGGCATCCTTCAAAAGCAAACAGCCAAAGCAGCGAGTCCATCAAATTATGTTTGCATAAGAACGGCAAAGAATTTCTCGGCCAGTTAATAAAATCAAAAACGAAATAGAAGATCCCGAGAAAAATGTTATTGCGGAGAACAAAGTGCATCGATTGATTTTTTGGTAAAGTTTTTTCTTCAGATCTTCGCATTGAACACGATCCTCATCATTTGAAAGATCCGATTCGGCGGATTCGTTTTTGTCCGCCATGACATTTTCAACGGGGGTTGAATTTTTGCCCGCGTTCATAACGGCGGTGTTCGTTGAAATATTCCGCCAATGTTTATAATAGGAATAGCGGGACCAAAAATAAAAAATGACGAAGATCGCAATTATACTATAATGCGAGATTGTACCTCCGTAATAGTTACGTATTGATTTTGAAAGCGTATTGGCAAACAGTTTGGAAAAATAATAAATACCCGTCATAAAAATAAAAGGAGAGAAAATCATCATAAGATAACTGTAAAAGGCCCGGGTAATAAACCAAGAGCGCATTTCGGAATTGGGAATGTATTTTACAAAGTCTAAAATTCCGCGCAGGGCAGCGATTATCGGAATAAAGAAAAATATCAGGGAACTTAAAAAAAGTTTTTCGACTGAGATTGCCATTTTGACAATACCGGCGCCTCCGACAAAGAAACCGCCGTTGTTGATCAGATCCTTATATACAGAGACCTCGGTTGAACTTTCCCGCATCAGATCCATTAAGAGCGCCGGTGTAATTGTCAGTCCGAAGTATTCCCGCAGCTGACGCGAGTTTGCCAGTTTTTTAATGATCTTTTTGAAACGGTCAAAAACAGAAGATCGCGACAGACCAAAATTTTCCGCCATATCGTCGAAGGTCTGATTGTAAACGAACCGCGAAATAATAAGCTGTCGGTCTTTAGGGGCGAGACGTTCGATCTCCGTCCAAAGAATTTTGGATTCTTCATCATTTAAAATGGAATTTTCCGGCAACGCATGATCGGAAATTGGTACGGAATAGAAATCGCTCATTGAGTCCAGGCTGTTCCCTATTAAAACAGGCTTTTTTTTCTTTCGTTCATTGCGAATAATATTAACGGCAATAGCTCTGCAGAATCGGGGAAGCCGTGTTATTTCCTCAACCCGATCCAAAAGACGCCAGCTTGTTTCATAGACCTGATCTCTCAATTTTCCGTAATCGATATTCGTATCGACGTCAGAAATAAAATAAAGAATTTTTTCGATATTTCGATCCAAAAGAAGCCAATACGCGTCGCGGTTTCCCTGTCGCGATTGCGTGAACAGCAAGGTATCGTCTGCTGAAAATATAAAATTCTGATATTCCGTTAATTCTGAAATTGAAGACATGATTGTTTTTTACTAATATTGTATTAAAAATAAATTCAAAGTGTTAAGTTGATCTCTTTTGAACGTTCAAGCGGCAATTTGTTTTCAGCGCGGCAGCGATGGGGTCGTCAAGCGACCAGCGGGAGCGATAACTTGTTTTCAGCGCGGCAGCGATGGGGGCGTTAAGCGACCAGCGGGAGCGATAACTTGTTTTCAGCGCGGCAGCGCTAACCGGGATGCAACGCCCTTGCGTTGCCGCTAGCCGGGATGCAACGCCCTTGCGTTGCCGCTAGCCGGGATGCAACGCCCTTGCGTTGCCGCATTAAAGTTTTACCAATTTTAAATTATCAAGTAGAGACGTTATAACAGGGGGTCACTACAAGTTTTCTTAATCAGGCCAGTTTGAACTCGTTTGGATTTTTGCGCAGTTCCTTTGGTGACTCTCTGAATTCCTGAGAGGTAAGAGCCGTTTCGTCATGCAGTTCAACCAACTTTAACAGTACCGGATCGGCTTTGCCTGTTCCGACGGATCCAAGATAACGGCAAACGGCGTATTGACGCGTTTTCATTTCATAAAGAGCGATGCCCTTTTCGTAAAGTTTCGCCATTTCTTTATCGTCATTGGGCCAGGGATAACGAAACCTGAATTTCGGCGCGACCTTTGAATAGCGAAATCCGCAGCGCCATCCTTTGGGGGTGACCCGTGCCCGAAAACATTGCTGATAACGGCAAAAACGAATATAATCCGGATCGCATCGAAAATCGGTCATCAGTTTTTGAACCGATTCATCATTTGCCCGAAAGGGGGCATGAACCGCAATTGCGCGCATTCCGCCTGCAGTCAAATAAAAACGCATTTGCCAGTCGGCATGTTGGTCAACGTATTCCCAAACCGGTTTGAGCAGTTTTTGAAAATACTCTTTCGACTTCATCAGATCATGAGGCCAGTTTTCAAACAGTCCGCAAGAGACATCGCAGGTCCCGTTTTGTTTGCGGTCTGTTTTATTGTTCGATTTGTCAGGATTACTGCCGTTGTTATTGCGAATGTCGAAATTTCCGTATCGGGACATTCCTGAAGGCTCGTATCGCTGTTTTTTATTTCTTCCCTTCAATAGTTCGAAGATGTTTTTTAGAGCGGAGAAAAAACATTTCAGCGGAGCGAACAAACAACCGTCGTAAAAATAGTGATCGTCGTAATCCCAATCGAGTACCATCAGATCGCGAAAATTCCAAACAAGCGACCCAACGGTATTGCGAGTTAAAAAAGCGGACGTTTCCCCTTTGGTGTCAGGATATTCCCGGAGTAATTTTTCCCGCTGCCCTGTTCCGATCGGATAGTCTCGGGATATGTGGGCAGAAACCGATTTCATTCCTTTTTCATCGGGAACAATTTTGATCAGTCCGCCATTGATCTTTCGATTTTCATTTACCGCAAGAACTTCTTTAACGAACAGTTGGGCCTCTTGCTCGCTATTGGAAGAACTGCGCCAAATAGTCCTTCCGTCGAGCGGATTAATTCCTTGCGCCCAATATCTCGGGATATGCATTTCGCGGCCTTTATGTATAAAAGTTCAACGATCGGATCTGAACGCTCATTGTCGCTGTCAAAAAAATAAGGAGAGTCCCAATTCCTGCCCCTCCTTTTGAATATTATTTTACAAATAAATAGAAATTCTGTCAACAAAATTATCCTTGTTATTTTTATTATTATGCTGGTTTCGTTACAAATTTTCCGTTTTGATTGTCGAAAGAACAAGGGAAAATCGATTGCGACCGAGGCAAAAAATGATAAAATTTTGGATAAGGGGAAAATGAAAGAGACGCAGTCATTCCTTTCGATAGGACAAACGGAATTCAAAACAGTTTTTTTTGATCGGCAGCTTTGTATTATAGACAACGATATTTAATTTTTGATTGTTTGCGATATAATAGGATGCGGTTATCATGCGGGCGTTATCAAAGGTAATCATTGAATCATTATTAGCGAATAGCCTTATCTCTTTCATGTATGTATTTGCCTTGTTTGTGTATTTTGTTTATTTTAAAAACAAATTTTTATTTTAAGAAAAAGATCTTTTTGGAAGAATTGAAATTCCTATTGTAAAAGATTTTTTAATAGATAAAATAGAAGGAATAAAATTGATTTTGTTATGATTCGACAAAAGGATTTTTTTATACAAAGATAAAAAATCAACGGGTTTCAGGAAAATATTTCAAAAATCGCGGGGAAAGGCCGAAATAACGGGTTATCCCCTTCCCGAACGGTCGATTCTGATTATAACGTACTAGGTACAAACCGGTTAATCATGCTGTATTGAGAATTAAATAATGAAAAAAGAAATTGTTGTAACAGGAATTGGCGTTCTAAGTCCGGCTGGAATCGAACGGGAAGAGTTTTGGACATCGCTTTATGAAGGCAAAAGCGGGATAGGTCCTCTTTCGTCTATTGAAACGGTACTGGATCCCAAGCCGATTGGCGGAGAAGTTCCTGAATTCAATCCGAAGAATTATGTCAAACCCAAAAAGAACATCAAGGTCATGAGCCGCGATATTCAGATGGCCTTTGTTTCGGTTATGCACGCTTGCGAACAGGCGGGTCTTGTAACGGAAGGGGATAACCGGTCGGTTGATCCGGAACGCTTGGGTGTTATTTTTGGCTGTGATTTGATCGGGACAGATCTTAAGGAAATGCAGGACGCTTTTATTCCCGGCTTTCAATCGAATGGATCTTATGATTTTTCGACTTGGGGCGAGGCGTCGATGGAAAAGATCATGCCGCTTTGGATGCTGAAATATCTTCCGAATATGCCGGCCTGTCATATTGGTATCGCTCTGGATGCGCGCGGACCGAACAACACGCAAACGCTGGAACGCGAATCCTGTATCAGCGCCATGGCAGAAGCCGTTCGAATTATTGAAAATGGTGACGCTGATATTATGATATGCGGATCCTGCGGCAACAAGATCAATCCTGTCGTTTTGGCGCGGGCCAAAGCTTACAACGCCAACCCGTTTGATCCCGATTCGATCAATAATCCCCGTCCGTTTGATGCGGACCGCGCTTTTGAAGTTCTTGGTGAAGGTTCCGCTTCGTTCGTTTTGGAAAGTAAAGAATTCGCACTTGCCCGCGGCGCCAAACCGTTAGCTAATATTCTTTCAATAACCCGGACAATGACACCGGTCCGCGGACAGGGGGCTCAAAAGGATTCGCTTGTTCGGGCCATGTCGCAAGCTCTTCAGGAGGCGAATCGAACTGTCGGCGATTTGGATCATCTCAACGCGGACGGTTTGGGATCTGTTGACAACGATCCGATAGAAGCGTCGGCCATACGGGAAGTACTCGGCGATGTGCCTGTTTTTTCCGCTAAGGGGCATATTGGAATGTTGGGAAGCGGAGCCGGATCCGTTGAACTGGCCGCCTCACTGATGAGTATGAAAAAAGGCTTTGTTCCGGCCACGAAAAATTGCGAAAAAATTGCCGGGGATTGCCCGATCAACGTTATTTGTAAGGCTCCCAAAAAGGTTGAAAAACAGGCCTTTATGAAAATCAATTACACCAATCTCGGACGCGCCTGCGCCGTCATGATGGAAAACTGTTAATGACTATTGCTAAAGTTGCTATCGTTGGACGTCCCAACGTCGGAAAATCAAGTCTCTTTAACTGGCTGCTCGGCGAACGGATTTCAATCGTCGACGAAACGGCCGGAGTGACAAGAGATCGTGTCGGCGCTTATCTTGAACTCCCCAATTCGGAAAAACAGCGTCACGGGAAAAGGGATTCGGACGATCTTTCAGACGACACGGAAACGCCGCGTGAACCGAAACTGATCGAACTGTTTGATACCGGCGGTATCGGGGTTGTCGACCGCGATGATCTGTCGGAAGATGTTGAAAATCAGATCCGTTTGGCCATAAGCTCCGCGGATCTGATCCTTTTTGTCGTCGATACCCGAACCGGGATCACTTCTTTGGATCAAACGGTTGCCGAACGACTGCGTCAACTCGCGATTCCCGTTTTGCTTGTTGCCAATAAAACAGATGATCAAACCCAGGACGGAAACGTTGTTGAATTTGAACGATTCGGCTGGGGGGTCATTCCAGTGAGTGCCAAACAAAAGCGCGGACGCGTTCATTTGATGGAAGAGATCGAAAATACTCTGCCCGAATCCGCTTTTGATGAGTCCGAAGAAGAATCGGAACCGATCATGAAAATCGCGATTGTCGGACGTCGAAACGTCGGTAAAAGCACTTTCGTCAATACGCTGGCGCAGGAAGAGCGGGTTATCGCAAGTCCTGTTCCCGGTACGACAAGAGACAGTATTGACGTTCGTTTCGAAATGAACGGGAAAAAATTTCTCGCAATTGATACCCCGGGCTTCATTCGTAAAAAGAGCATTGGTACCGATATTGATTACTATTCTCTGACAAGGGCGCAGAGAAGCATTAGAATGGCCGATGTGATCTTCATGTTTTTCGACTGTTCTTCCCAAATCAGTAAAATGGACAAACAGCTCGTCGGACTGATTGAGGAAAGCGGCAAACCCTGTATTTTTGTCGTTAATAAATGGGATCTGATGGAACCGCATATGCCGACTTCCCGTTGGGGCGACTATCTCCGGGAAACGTTCGCGACCCTTTGGTATCTGCCAATCGCTTTTATTGCGGGCATGAACGGTAAAAATGTTAAAAAACTGCTGCGTCATGCGGAACATCTTATGAGAATGAGCAAGGTTCGGGTTACCACCAATCAGTTGAATAAACTGGTTCTGGCAGCGTTGGACCGAAATCCGCCCCCGCTTTATTACGATCACAAGGCGAAGATCTATTATGCGACCCAAGTCGAGGTTTCTCCGCCGACCATTATTTTGTTCTGCAATAATCCGGACGCCTTTCATACAACCTATCGCCGGTATTTATTGAATGTTATAAGAGACACCCTTCCTTTTGGTGAGGTCCCCATTCGTTTGATCTTCAAAAACCGTGAAGGCGAAAGCCGGGATGAAATCGAAAGAAAAAGAAACTCCTGATTTACATGATGACGCGCCTGATATTCCTGTTATTCAACTTTTTTATAGTAACCGGCATTCTTTCCGCTCAATCGTCGGGGACGCCTTGGAAAGCGGCGGATAAATTGGCGCGAACGGTTGCTGTCAATGACCAAACAGGAGGGATCCGAAAAAATAAAACGACGGCTGTTTTTTATTTTCTTTGGAACTCTCCGGCTTCCAATATTCCCAAAGCTCCTTATCGGAACGGTCCTTATGACATTTCAAAGATCTTTGAAATGGATCCCGGGATCATGTCCAAACCGAATTCGCCGCTTTGGGCGCCGGATACCAAATTTCATTATTGGGGGGAACCTCTTTTCGGTTATTATTACGGTAACGATCCCTGGGTTATGCGCCGACATATTCACCTTCTTTCGGACGCGGGAATTGATCTGCTTGTTTTCGATACGACCAATGCGCTGATTTATCCTGAAATTCTTTTTCCTTTACTGAAAAAAATGCATGAGATCCGCGCCGAAGGCGATCCGACTCCGCAAGTAACGTTCATGCTCAATACCGAAGCGGGCCAAACGGCCGAACGGCTTTGGAAAGAGGTTTACTCATCTGGAAATTACGATGATCTTTTGTTTAAACTGCAAGGCAAACCGCTCCTTATCGCCGATCCGGACACGATTAAAAATCCGGAAATAAAAAAGAATCTGACGCTCCGAAAGGCTCACTGGCCGACCAAAATGATCAATACGCAGAACGCTTGGCACTGGGAAGCAGCGTTTCCGCAGCCTTACAGCTGGGATAAAAATCCCGAGAGACCAGAACAGGTCAATGTGTCAGTCGCGCAAAATCTGAACAGGATCACTGGCAAAGTTGAAAACATGAGCAGCGGACTGGCCCGCGGACGAAGTTTTTGCAAAAATCAGACGAATCCGAAACCGGCCACCGATGAAGGAAAAAATTTTGCGGAACAATGGACCCGTGTTTATGAACTTGATCCGTCGATT
>CAZZEF010000063.1:0-8837 GCA_964652875.1 uncultured Planctomycetaceae bacterium | reverse complement strand
TGTCATGATCACCGGCTGGAACGAATGGATCGCGAGCCGATGGCCCCGGGGCAAAGATCATGTTTTTGTCGATCAGTTTGATCGGGAGTACAGCCGCGATATTGAACCGATGAAGGGGGGGCATTTCGACAATTACTATCTTCAGATGATTGACGGTATTCGACGTTTCAAGGGAACCGAACCGCTGCCTCCCGCTCCGAAATGGAAAACGATTGATTTAAACGGCGATTTTTCTCAATGGGACGATGTTCAGCCTGAATTCAGGGATCATCTCAACGAGATCATTCCGCGCAAGCATAAAGGGGCGGGCGGAACCTGGTATGAAAATCATTCCGGGCGCAATGATCTTGTTCTGATGAAATACACAAGGGACAGAGAAAACATTTATTTTTACTTGCGAACGAAAGATCCCATTATTTCGGATCTTCCGTTTGGACTGTGTCTTCTGATTGATACAGACGGCGATTTGACCAACGGCTGGATCGGCGGTGATTATCTTATAGGACGAACTTATAAATCGGATATGGTTTCTCTGGAGCGCTTTTTTGAAACGAAAGAAGAGTTAACCTGGCGTTGGAAACCGTTTGCTCGTGTCCGTTGGCGCATGGTTGAAAATCAGCTGCATTTGGCCGTTCCCGTTGCCGCGCTTGATTTAAAAGATCCGCAATGCGGTCTTGATAAAATTTCTTTTAAATGGCTTGATAATTTCAAGTCGAGAATTACGCCGGAAGATCTTTATTTGACCGGCGATGTTGCTCCCGAGTCCCGCTTTTTCTATTCGACCCGACCGAAGATCAATGTTCCCGAAAGATAAAAATTATTCCTTCGGCAAAGAGCGTATGTGTAAGCGGCCTTTCGTTGTCAAGAATCCGTAATGAAGATCGGACGGCGACCGGAATCAGGGGCATTTCCGAACAATTCCGGGCGAAATTTTCTAAATCCCCGATTTCGCTCGCTCCATTATGGGGACGGATGATTTTATTCTGATTTCGCCTGCACCAGCATGATTCTGGACAACAAGGATCAATAATAATACCGATCGGCTTGTTCGGGAGAGCGTGCCTGCTCCAGCAAGGGGCTTGATATACCGATTCAAAGATAATTTTTCTGTTATAACCTTAGAAGAACCGTCGATTCCCGCGGTCAATCGGCGTAAATGACGGAAAATTTAAAATAAGAGCAGTATAACAAGATCTTGCGTTCCCGTTAAGTATTAATCGGGAATAAAGTTGACGCGGTACTGTTGGAGTTCATTTTTTGAGATCGGTCTTTGGAATTGGTCAAGAATGAAAAACGGAAGATCTGCCGCTTAAAAAACAGCGAAGATTTTATACCGGTCCATGATGAAATTTCCGTTACAACGTTAAAAGAACAGCCGATTCACGGAGTCAATCGGCGTAAATGACGGAAAATTTAAAATAAGAGCAGTATGAAAATTCCCGTCTGTCATTCGCGGTAACTTGCGGCTTCAATGACTCGCAGCCGTTTTGAAAACTCATTGATTGCGAGATGATCGGACTGACACTGTTTTGTCTTCGGGGACTAACGTCCCCGGTCCGGCAATTACCCAATTCAAATGGTTGTAAGATATTATTTTGAAGTGGCGGGAATCATTTTTACAGAGTCGATTTCGATTTTTGTATGAGTGACGCCGATCGGATCGAACCAGAATTCATAAACGTTTCCGTTCCATTGCGGATTACCTTTGAGGACAAAGAGATAGTCATGAAACAGACCGTCTGACGATGCGGGCAGGACAACACAATTTTCCTGCTGAACGACCAGATTTTTAACCAGCGGACAAGTATCCGTTGACCATCGAAGTCGGGTTTCGTTTTTTAAATCCTTCTTAAAAGAAGCGGGGATTTCGTCCGGTTTTGTCAAGCGCATACGGACTTTGACCGCGTCATAACGGGCCGTATCGACACTGGCGAATTTTATGCGAATTGCGGAGCGGTCGTTTCTTGTTTTATAAAGAGTCAGATATCCGTTTTCCGCCCAAATCGTTCCGCCGCCGTAAGGCTGACGGTACCAGCCCTGGGTCGAATCGTTAAAGTCCCATTCGGTGCGCGTCTGACGTTTGATCTCCGGATAATCATAAGGACCTCGTCCCAGATCATCAGGGGTCAGATTCTTGGGCCAACCTTTTTCCGGTTTCTGACAAAAAACGTCCCGGAGCGTGTCATACATCCTGAAACCGTATTCGATATTAGGTTCGATATAGCTTCCTTCCTGCCATTCGTTCACCGGTGCAATGAGGATCTGTTTGATCTTGTTCTTTTTGCAGAAATTTTTCATGATTTCGAGATTGGCGCGCCATTTTTCAGGAGTTCGGTCATAAACGACCCGCGCTTTTTCATAAGATCGCGGAATATCGTTCCAGCCGGTCGGAAGAGTCGGAATAAAAGGAAGGGTTCCCAAATCAAGACGTTTCTGATACCATTGTTCGATCGTTTCGGCAGTAACCGAAAAATCGTAATGTTTCCAATTGTCGTTGAGCCCTTTCTTTGTTGACAAACGGAACGCGTCAAAATCGTAATTGTACTGAGTCGTACTTTCAAAGCCCATTCTTTTGAGCGATTCGTAATACTCTTTTTTTACCGGGCCATTGATTGCGACAAAGCAGATCCCCGGAAGTCCGACTTTGCGGACCATGTCATTACTGATCTTGAACGCTTTTTTAATTCCCTCTTCTTTTTTAAGTGTAACGCCGTTTTGTTTTGCCTCTTCGATAAAATCGCGGTCGATATTATCCGGACTCCAGATAATAACAATTGGTCTTCCGTCGATCTTGGCGTATTCCGGCGTCTTGAAATAATTGTCGAGCCAGAATTGGGTTACCCGCCTTTGATCGGCTTCGTTATGGGCACCAGGCTGATTATGATTGGCCCACATGAGAGCCCATTTCAAATAGCCGCGGAATTGTGCCTTGTAATATCCTTTGACCCAATGATCCAAACGTTGACGTCCCTGGTTCCAATACCAATCGACATAAAAGGTCTTTATTCCGTGTTCGACCGCCCATTTGATCTGCCAGTCAATGACTTCCGGATTTCCTTCGTCGTACCAGCCGAGCAGCGGCTTTATGTTCGGCAGGGTCTCACGAACCATGTCCCATTCTTCCATCTGTTCCGTGCCCGGATAATATAAAGCGGCAATATCGATATCACTTTTTACCGGAATCGGTTTGGGAATATAGGACGATTGTTCCGGCCCGGCCCCCTTGAGCGTACCGAGTACACCGAACAATATCAGCCCTGCGGTCAATAGGGTGAACAAACGTAATTTAGGCATTTAATCCTCCTGAATTTTCTGATGGGGGTTAATGTGTATTATTCCGGTTTCATGATGAATTTTCCGTTAGATCGTCAAAAAAACCGCCGACTCACGAAGTCAATCGGCGGAAATAGCGGAAATTTAAAAGGAGTGAGGTATACAACGCTCTTGACAGATTTCAGTTTTCCCCGTCAGTCAACGTTGTCCCAATACTGGACTTGACGATTTTTCTTTCAGACATGGGAAACCGATCCGTTTACGATCTGTTTGATCCTCTGAATTTGTGTTTGTTTGATCACTCCAGCCTGTGCAAGACGCTTAATTGTTTACGGGAGCCTTGGGGACGGTTTTGTCCGCCGCTTTCCCAAAGGCAAAACTCTTTTGAACCGGTATCGGATTTTTCTGAAAAGAAAATTCCGGAAAGTACCGGCCGAATAAAAATTAAAGAGATTCAGTTTCTCCGCCGTTAATGGAGCCCATGGCCCCCCAAACGCCGAAATGGGTTTTACCGGCAGTATCCGCTTCTGAAGTATAAGACATATCGCCGGTATTAATTGTGTCACTGACAAACGCAACTGATCCATCGACTTTAAGGACATTGGCTCCGCCGGAATGGTTGCTTGACGCGGTATAATAACCGCGTGTTTCATACCAGATATCGGTCGAACAGCTCGGGGTATTCGGAGGCAAAATAGTGTTAAACGAGATATAGCCGGTATAGACCCAATGATAACCGTATCCGCAAGAATCGAGTGAAGTTTTAGTAATATCAGGAACTAATCGGGAATCCTCCAGATTACGTTTGGCCAAACATAAGCTGGGAGCCTCAATTTTATCCCAGGCATAGCCCGGAACCATGGCGGATTTGATCATTACGGATTGGCCATCGGATTTTTCACTCGTTACTCTTTCGGACAATGCGATTGTATTGGAAGTTCCATCCAAAATAGCGGCAAAATTACGGCAAACAAGTTTCGCCGCTCCGGTGCCCTTGTCATCTGTTCCGTATCCCCCGGCGAAAAATCCTCGCGTATTCGTCCTTTGATAGCTAACATTAACGGTATCTCCGAAACTTCCGAGATAATTCGTTCTCGACGCGTTGGAATTGGAGCAGGCGCGGAAAAGAGAATTGGGGTCAGACGGACAGTGTAAATAGTTTATTGTCGCGTTCCAGGCGGAAAAGCTCGTACTGTAAGACGGATAACAGCCTTTATTGGCCTTCTCGTAGGCGGACAATTCCGACGCGATGGATCCCTGTTCACAAAAGGCAAGCATCGCAATATGAAAACTGTACCGGCTATGATAAATGTAGTTATAATTTCCTCCGACATTGGGATGACGTCCCATCGCGACAGGCGGAAAATTATTATAAGTATCATGATAATTATGGAGTCCAATGCCGATCTGTTTGAGATTGTTCGTGCATTGCATCCGTCGGGCCGCCTCCCGGGCCGCCTGGACCGCCGGCAGCAGCAGTCCGATTAAAATACCAATGATCGCGATGACGACCAGCAATTCAACCAAGGTAAACGCTTTTTTCATCTTTCATTCTCCTAAAAAATATTTTAAACAAAAAAATATATTTCTTGCGTAACGCAAAAGTGTAACGTTTTTCTCCAAAATTTTATTTAATAAAATATCAACTTTATTTTATTCTGGTTTTAAATAAAACACAATAGATTTTTATAAAAAAAGAAAAATAAAACAAAAAATTTTTGTATTTATGTATGATTGAATATATCCTCATAAAACTCAATTTTTTAAAAACAGAAATAGGTTGATTTTATGAATGGATTTTTCGTTCCAGCGTTAAAAAACGAATTGCGCCATTAATCGTTGACAGTTTTGTTTTTTTATTCATTCTGAAACCAATGGCAACGCCAATTTACAAGTATTTTGAGAAATAATTTACTTCCGATCGATTTATTCTTTCTTTACAGATCTGGAACAAAGCTCCAAAGAAATCTGTTGTTATTGATTTTGTATTTTGTTTTGCGGAGACTCCGAAGAGCGGTTTATAAATTTTCTTCCTGAATCTGGAAAATCGCCGTAAATGATATTCAAAAAAATCCCCGATTGACAAGAAAAAAGTTCGCCAAGGTTGCGATATTTTAAGAAGGAATGTTGATCCGGACGACACAAAACGGATCAGGAAAATTATTTTTAATGCCATCGAAAATAAAGAGAGATTTCGAAGACCATGAATTTCTCTGGACTTGGAATTTGCAATGCGTTGATATGAATAGCAAAGTTGAGAGTATTCCTTTTTCATTTCCGGTAACAAAAAGAATTGCGGGTTTTCCGGAACGAGAATTGAAGTTGCCGACCATGCAATGATTATACAATTATTGTCGCTGTATTTAATTTGTTTTGCGCAGTTTTATTCAATAGAAGAAGATCTGCTGCCAGCTTATTTGTTTTTGAAAGATTATTTAATCAGAAATTACGAGTCAGCCCGTTCAATAAACGGCAAGTCCGAAGTGTCGTTTGAATTAATTTCGTCGCACTTGTAAAAAAACGCGGGAGTTTCATGCCTGTTTTATACTGCTTTAATTTTCCGTGATCTCCGTCGATTGACTGCGTGAATTTTCTGTTTTCTGACGTTAAAACAGAAAATTCATGATGGAACCGGTATATAAATGATCATATGAATACGCTTTGCACTCTAGGTCCGACAGAAAGTGACTTTTTTAATTTTCAGCGGCTGAATTTGCGGACCATCCGTGTTGCGTAACTCGGTGTTGACAAGATCTCTCAGAAATTGAGCCGATGTTTTCTGACCGAAGATCCCGCGAAAAATTCCGTCGTCACACCAAGAGATCTCAAAATTCATTTCAGATACCGGTTTCCGCAAAATTTTTCCGTCGAAGAGAGCCAAAAAACTGTTTCTGATTCAAAAAAATGTTTTTAATCTTTCGAACGGTTAAAAGGAGTGCAGTCATTTTATTCCCTTCTGTTTTTTTCGATCTTTCGGAAATTCAAGAGCCTTTTTTCAAAAGTGCGAAAAAGATGCGATAAACTGTCAAACCCTCTCTCTTTTTTCGCTCTTTTTGAGCGGAAGCACTCTCTTTTTTCGAAAGATCTTCTCTTCTTTCGGACTGTTTTAATGTCATTCATTGTTCCTGTTTGAAAAACAACCGCTCTTGTCAATGAAAAGACCTTTTTTTATCTGTATGAAATTAAAAGAAAAAGGTGCCATATATGTTAATAAACAACAATAATCGAATGATAATAAAATGATTGATTATATTTTGCTTTTTCTGTTTCAGGGGCGGAAGACCAGCCGATTCATGATGTCAGCGGACGGAAAAATGAAAATTTTGAAAATTCGACCGAGTAAAACCTGCTTGATCAATCTGTTAAAAAGTGTTATAATGGATCCTTCAGCATTGATAAATTTTTACAGTATGAAAAATATCCCTGTTCTTTTAGAGCTGCCGGGCTCGTTGACCAACGTTGTTAACGGACGGCGTTTTTTATTTAGGCCGGAACACACACCTTGTTTGCGGTCTGTTTGCCGGAAGAACCGATGGCGACGATCTATAAAAGAGAATCGGGAGCCGGATCTTTTCATACCGTACGAAAAGAATATAATCTATCGAAATGAAGGAGACATGATTGACGGCCAAGTCAACGGGATCCCGCATGAACATTCAAATAATTTCAATCAGATAATCGTTATTTTTTCAATTGCCAGACAGGTCAGTAGGGAAAAACATGGATACCATTAACGAAAACAGTACCGATCCTTCTTCTGTAGCCGAACGTCTCAAACAGATCGGTATTCGAATTCGGGAAGCACGAACCGCCCTTAACGTAACAACGACGGAAATGGCGAAGCTTCATCATATTACAGAGCAGGAGTATCTGGCGCATGAAAATGGCGCGGCGGACAGCTCTTTTTCTTTTCTGCTGAGAACGGCGGAACGGCTGGAAGTTGATTTAAACGATCTGATCACTGGCGAATCTCCCCGTCTTTCTCTTTACAGTTTAACACGAGCCGTAAGCGGCACTCCTGTTAAAAGACGGCCTGACTTTGAATACCTGCATCTGGCTCCGCAAATGAAAAAACGTTTGACGGAACCCTTTGTGGTCAAGGCGCCCGCTGTTCCCGAGGACGCTCCGATTAAACTTTCGACTCACGCGGGCCAGGAATTCGATTATATTCTCAAAGGAAGACTTAAAGTTCAAATCGAAGGAAATATCGAATATCTTTCGGAAGGCGACAGTATCTATTATGATTCGGCCCATCGTCACGGAATGGTCGCCGTTGACGGAAATGAATGTGTTTTTCTGGCCATTGTGATTAAAGGAAATTACAGGGAAGCGGAACTTCCGGTCGAAACGGCGGAAAAAGAACCGTCCTTGAAGGCAATGGCGCCGCCGGACCATGATCTTCTTTATAAAAAATACGTAAAAGAAACATTCGATGAAGAAGGACATCTCAAAGATCTGACGTTCACTATACCGGATAATTTTAATTTCGCTTATGATGTTCTTGATGAACTTGCGCGCAAATCACCGAATCGCCGGGCAATGCGCTGGGTCTCCAATGATGATATTGTCCGCGATTTCACTTTTAAAGATATTTCAGAGGCGTCCAATCGGACCGCGAATTATTTGGTCTCGCTTGGCATTAAAAAAGGCGACCGTGTAATGGCCGTTTTAAAACGGCATTATCAATTCTGGTACGTTATCAACGCGCTTCATAAAATTGGCGCACTGATAGTGCCCGCTCCCGCCCAGCTCCTGAAAAAGGATTATGAATACCGATTCAATTCCGCCGCGATCTCCGCGGTTATCGCTTCCGCGGACGATAATATCACCGATCATATCGACGAAGCGCTCCCGGAATCGCCGACCGTTAAAACGAAGATCATTGTCAATGGAACCAAAGCAGGCTGGCTTCCTTTCGATTCGGCAATTGAGCATTTTCCGACTGTTTTTGAACGTCCGGCTGATTTGAAAGTCACCGATCCACTGGCCGTTTTCTTCAGTTCCGGCACGTCCGGCTATCCGAAAATGATCGTTCACACTCATTCCTATCCGATCGGACATGTCGTAACCGCCCGATGGTGGCATAACGTCGATCCGAACGGATTGCATCTTACCGTTGCCGATACCGGCTGGGCGAAATCTGTTTGGGGAAAACTTTATGGACAATGGCTTTGCGAGGCCGGTGTTTTCATTTATGACTTTGACCGTTTTCATGCCGACAAGCTGCTTCCTCTGTTCAAAAAACATAATATAACAACGTTCTGCGCGCCGCCGACGATCTACCGTTTTTTCATTAAGGAGGATCTTTCGAAATACGATCTGTCCTCACTGAAATATGTTTGTACTGCGGGTGAAGCACTCAATCCGGAGGTCTTTCAACAGTTTCAGGCGGCTACCGGTCTGAAAGTAATGGAAGCGTACGGACAGACCGAACTGACCGTTCTGCTCGGTAATTTTACCGGAATGACACCGAAGCCGGGCGCAATGGGCAAGCCGAATCCGCAATATAAGGTCGATCTGATCACCCCGGATGGTCACGAAGCCAAGACGGGCGAGTCAGGCGA
>CAZZEF010000062.1:19414-20219 GCA_964652875.1 uncultured Planctomycetaceae bacterium | reverse complement strand
ATTGGACCGACGATTCCGCGTTGGCGTTTTGCGTTGCTGAAAGTTATGTTCGATGCGAAAAATACGATCTGGATGATATCGCGAATAACTTTGCCCGATGGTTTTATAAAGGATTTTGGTCAAGTCTTCCTTACGCATTTGACGTAGGCGGGGCCACCTGTTCCGCCATTCGGAATATGTGTGCCGGCGGTTCGTTAAAAAATGGAACCGAACAGATGCAGGGGAACGGAAGCATTATGCGGTTTGCCCCCTCTTTTATCATTAATTTCGGTGAGCCGGATAAAACGATCATTCATGAGATCAGTTCGCTGACGCATGCCAGTTCTGTTGTTGCCGGAGTAATCGACAAGATGGATCAAATTCTTTCCGATCATGTCAGCGGGCGAAAAACATCAATCAAATCAATTTATAAAAACAGGGAAGAGGTTAATAATTCAGGCTGGGCGGTTTCAACTCTTAATGCTGCGTTATGGGCATTTGAGAATTCGAAAACCTTTGAAGAAGGAATGATTCTGGCGGTCAATCTCGGAGGAGATGCCGATACGATCGGAGCTGTTTATGGCCAGATCGCCGGTGCCTGGTACGGGTTCGAAGCCATTCCGCGACGCTGGCTTGACTCGATCAAGGACCAGTCAAAAATTAATGATCTGATCGAATCTTTACTGACGAAAAAAAATATAGGAAATAATAATGTCAACTGAAAAAACGGTTTGATATAACGATTCCATCATGAATTTTCCGTTATAACGTCAAAAGGAACAGCCGATTCACTCTGTTAATCGGCGGAGAGAACGGAAAATTTAAA
>CAZZEF010000062.1:10606-19404 GCA_964652875.1 uncultured Planctomycetaceae bacterium | reverse complement strand
GCCAAAAGAAGCAGCCTGTCCGCGGGTCATTGCGGATCGGCGGAGACAGAGCGGTGTTTCCGATGAAATATTTTTACCGCGGATCCGAAAGACCGCGTGAGTCCGGAAGGAATTTTGCCGATGATCGAACTTGTTCAAAAAACACTGATTCAGAACGGATCCTGGCAAACACTGCTTAAAGGTCTCGGCGTTACTCTTGAAATATCTTTTCTTTCCATTTTGATCGGAACGATTTTGGGGGCGGTTCTTTGCTGTTGGCGCCGGAGTCGATTTCGGTTTCTGTCCTGTATGTCCGCGGGAGTAATTGCCGTTCTGCGGGGCTCGCCTGTTTTACTGCTGCTTCTGTTAATGTATTATGTTGTTTTTGCGAAAACGGATCTTCCGGCGCCGCTGATCGCGGTTGCCGCGTTTGCGCTTAATTTTTCGGCTCATTGCGCGGAAATGATGCGGTCCGCGCTGGAGGCGGTTGATCCAAAACAGATCGAAGCGGCCGGAACACTCGGTTTTTCCCGTTGGCAGGCGTTTCGTTTGATTGCGTTTCCGCAGGCGATCCGTGTTGCCCGGCCTGTGTATCAGTCCAATATTGTTTATTTGATTCAATGGACAAGCGTTGTCGGTTATATTGCCATTACCGATCTGACAGGCGTGATCAATAATATCGCCAGTCGAACGATGGAGCCGTTGTTCATGATCGGCGTCGGTATAATTCTTTATTTCGGCATTGCTTCTCTTTGCGGCGGTCTGTTCGCGGCGGTCGGTCTGATCGCAAAAAACAGATCTTTCGTTTCTGCTTCTGACCGACAGAACGCGCCGGATTTTTCTTCATTGGCGCAGCCTGTTTTCATTCAGCAAACCGTATCGGCTCCGTCTTGTTTTTCTGAACCGGTTTCTGTTTTACCGTCAGAAGCGGATCGGGACGAAAAACGGGAATCAGTTCAGATCAAGTCAGAGAATGTTTTAAACGCGGCCCGGAAAGATCAATGATGAATACAAATTCGAACAATATTATATTGCGGCTGGAAGGGATCGGCAAATCATTCGGGGCGCTTGAGGTTTTAAAAAAAGTCGATCTGACTGTTCAAAAAGGGGAACGCATAGCGGTTATCGGTGAGTCCGGCTGCGGCAAAAGTCTTTTTTTGCGTTTGATCGAATTGCTGGAAAAACCGGATCGCGGCCGAATTTATATCGGTCAGGACGAGATCACCGCGCCGAAAGCGAACGTCAATAAAATCCGACAGCGTCTTGGAATGGTTTATCAGGACTTTCGTCTTTTTGAACATCTCAATATTCTTGACAATATAACATTGGCCCCCTGTCATTTATTAGGTAGGAACCGTCGGGACGCTGAACGAAAGGCGGTCGAACTGCTTCAGATGACGGGATTGGAATCCAAAAAATATGACAGGCCGTCCGTTCTGTCAGGCGGTCAAAAACAGCGGGCCGCGATTGCCCGGGCGCTGGCAATGGATCCTGAGATCCTGCTTTTTGACGAACCGACGTCGGCCCTTGATCCGGCGATGACCGGCGAAGTTCTCGCGGCCATTCGAATGCTTGCCAAACGAGAAATGACAATGATCATTGTTACGCATGAAATGAATTTCGCTCGGGAAGTGGCCGATCGGGTTCTTTATTTTGATCGGGGGGGAATTGGTGAGCAGGGGACGCCCGCGGAGATCTTTGATTCGCCGAAAACTCCGGAATTGTGCGCTTTTCTTCGACGGCAAAAAAGTTTTTCCGCAAGGATCAACCGTCGGGATTTCGATCTGATGGCCCTTCATGGGGGAATCAGGCTGTTTGCCGAGCGATACGGAATAGCCCCCAAAGCGGCTTGGCGTCTTCAGCTTTGCGTTGAGGAACTGATCGGGGAACTGATCGCCGGATGTTTTGATTCCGCGGGATACGGGACTCTTGAGCTGCAAATCGAATACGGACAGACGGATCGGAAAGTACTCTTGCGGTGCGTCTGTCAGGGAGAACGTTTTAATCCGTTTGAACTTCCGGACGATGGTCAGACGCATTTGGGACTGACCATTCTCCGGAAAACGTCTCGAACGATTGATTTTCAATATCGAGAGGGAAACAATACCGTTGTTGTTACAATGTAAATGGCCGACCTTGTGAATTGACCGCCGGAGAATTTACTGAAGCAATAAAAGAAGCGGGAATTTTCTGAAAAATATCGTTCGTCTGTATACAACCGGATGAATTTTTAATAAAATGAATCATCTGTCCTGAAATTGATTTGAAATGCGGTTCAGGTTATATACTGCTTTTATTTTCCGTCATCTCCGCCGATTGACTGCGTGAATCGGTTCTTCTTTTGATGTTATAACGGAAATTTCATCATGGAATCGGTATGTAACACCGGCGCTTAAACAGTGATTGGGACAAGCTTTGGGTGAAAGAAATATATTTTGTTAATAAAAAACGATTGCCGGAGGTAAACTATGTCGAAGAGAGTCCGAATAAACAGTTTTGACGATTCAAAGAAAAAAGGAATGTCCCGAAGATCGTTTTTTATTCCGATGACCGGTTTGTTGATTTTCCCCGCCATTTTAACAGGATGCGGTAAGGAGAAGACTGTTAAAAAGCCGAAAAGAGGTCATTTGTATCGAATTCCGGTCGAAGAGGAGGGGGAACAGGAATTTATTGCGCAACAGAAACAGTTGTCTTCCGATAAACGTAATCCGTCGCGGAAACCGGAAGAGGAGTCAAGCGAACGGATCGTCTGCAATTCGCTTCCGGATATGCTTTTGGCCTTGAATTCGGGTCGGATCGATTATTTTCGAACGACATCCGCGGTCGCGGCGTTTTTGGCGAACAGGGATCCTTCGCTGTCCATTGTCTCCAAAAAATCAAGAACGAAATTTTATCGAATGGCGGTTCTTCCGAAAAATAGAGATCTTTGCGAACGCTTGGATGAGGCGATTACGGCGCTGAAAAAGGACGGAACGCTCAATGATCTTCAAAAGATACATATTGACGGCGCGAATGCGGGCGGAACTCCGGAAAAGACAGTGCTTCCGGTTTTTAAAGAAGCGAAAACGATTCGTGCGGCGATAACGGGAGATCTGCCTCCAATGGATTATATTTCCGAAGACGGAACGCCCGCCGGTTATGATCTGGCAATACTATCCGCGCTGGCGAATTATCTAAAAATTAATATTGAACCGGTTCCAATGAATTCCGCGGCGCGAATGACGGCCCTTTCTTCCGGTAAAGTTGACGTTCTGTTCTGGACGGAAATGGATCTTGAAAATTATCAGGGAAACGGCGGAATTATTCTGACAAAAAGTTACCGGTCCGATTCGGTTGCTTTTGTCGCCCGTGATTTTCCGATCGATCAAATTAAAATACTTGATCATATTCCCGCCGGAGGAGAAGAGGACGCCGTTCGTTAAGCGGACAGGCTCAACGGAAAGAACTCGTCCGCTGGGAAGGACAGATTGCGGAGAAAGACATATTCTCCATCGATTAAGATCTTCATTGATAGTTTAGATCTGTTTAACGGCTGAATCAGTGTCTGATCTGAAAATTGGGCGAATCGCGTTTTTGAGCCGATATCAAAAAGATATCAGAAAAAAAGTCCCCGGTTTTTGAATGGCCGAGGACTTTTATATTTTGTCCGCTTTATTGTTTTATACTGCTTTTATTTTTAATTTTCCATCATTTTCGCCGATTGACTGCGTGAATTGGCTGTCCTTTTGAAATTGCAACGAAAAATATTTTTGAATCGATATGCTTGTGTTTATTGAAGATCCGGTTTGTTTTTTCGGACGGCGACCAGTTTCTGATGAAGATCTTCGGCGTTATGTTTTTGTCCCAGAATTTCATAAATAGTGATCAGATCTTCAATGGTGTCGGTTGTTTTAGGATGATCGGGTCCGAAATCCTCTTCGCTGATTTTCAGGATCCGTCTTAAAAAAGGAACTTCTTCCCGGTATTTTCCCTGCTTGTCATAAACTTCAATAAGCCGACTGATGGTCAGGAGAGTTTCCGGTTTTCTTGCGCCGTAAGTTCGGCTTCGGATCTTGACGATTTTTTGAAGGATTGATTCCATTTCGGTCAGACGATTCTGTTTTTCGTAAATAATCAGAAGAGCAAGCAGCGGGCCTTCCGGTTCGCAATTTTTTTTCGGCTCGGTATTTTTTTCATTAATCTCGGCAATGCGAAGATAAAGGGGTTCTGCCTTTTCGTATTGTTCGCGGTTTAAATAAAACTCCGCCATTTTTTCGAGCGAAAGGATGATGTTGGAGTGATCGGTACCGAAATTTTTTTCACGGATCGCCAAAACCTTTTTTAAGAGAGCTTCGGCTTTCGTGTAATTCCTCTGCCGGATGTAAATTTGCGAGAGTTTATTAAGCTGAACCAAGGTATCGGGATAAGTCGGGCCGTACTTTTTTTTATAGATCTCGTAAGCTTCCTGAATCAGATTTTCCGCTTCGATGTATTGGCCGTCTTCCGAATAAAGAGCGGCCAGCGAATCCATGAGGTTTAAGGTGATTGCGTGATCAGATCCAAGCTTTTTTTTATAAATATCAAGCGCAAGAGCCAAAGAATCTTCCGCCTCTTTAAATTGTCCGTTTTCATAATAGGAAGCGGAGATATCCTGAAGCATACTGGCGCGCTGTGTGTCGTTGGATCCGCATCCGGGAATGCAAAACAAACAGGTTATCAGGAGGAAAAAATAAAATTTCCGGCTGTTGTACTGAAGGTGTTTTGTTTTTTTCATGTTACGGTCAGAAATAAATCCAATTCTTGAAGACAATCGGCCAACAGAATGAAACGGTCTTTCCGTTTGCGGTATAAAACATTTCATTATTGCACTCCTTTAACGAAAACAGGTAAGCTCGTCAGTCGAAGACGGAGGGAAAAACAGGCGGGCAGTATATATATTTATTGGCGGGCTTGGCGAAAGATCATTTTGTCTTTCGCGAAAAAAAACAATAAACAAAGATTGGAATTTATACGCCAATTATTCTTTGCTTTTATGGGCAGGTAATGCTGGAACAGCCGGTTCTGAAATTAATTGACAAAAATTTCAATTGCCGACAAAAATTTTTTTCTGCTTGGGACAATTCTGAACTGATCTGATCAAGCGGATCGGGGGGGATCAATTTGATCAAGCGGATCAGAATACATGCCGATTTATATGATCTTTCCATTTTAAGTCAAAATAGCCGTCGATTCAAGAAGTCAAACGGCGGAATCTCTGAAAATTTTTAAAATTGGGGCAGTCTGTATACCGGTTCCATTATGAATTTTCCGTTATAACGTTAAAAGATCAGCCAATTTTCGCAGCCAATCGGCGGAAATAACGGAAAATTAAAAATAAGAGCAGTATAAATTGTTTCAAAATGGGGAAAACAAAAATTTCTGGCCTTGAGCAGTCTTGCGTCTTAAAGCGCTTTTGTTTCACCGCCCTGCGCGGATCCCATTGCCCCCCAAACGCCCTAGGGAGAGGCGCCAACGGCGTTTACGCAAGGATCGGTTGTATTATAAGTGGCGGAAACATCAATACCGGCGTTCCCGGTATCAACTGTTTCGGAGATAAACCGAACCGAACCATCGGCCATTGCGATATTGCATCCGCCGGAATGATAGCTGCTTGGTGTCAGAGTGCAAGGATTGGACATCGGATAAATGGATGAAGAACAGTTCGGCGAGTTAGGCGGCATCGCGGTAGCAAACGCTCCGGTTAATCCCCAGCCGTTCCCCCAACCGCGTCCGGGAAGCTGATACCATTCGTCGGATTGAACTTTGAATTCATTGGCGAAATAATTGGAATCGGAGGCGTCCCTTGTCGCACTCATGCAAGTAGAGAGATTATTGTATGCCTTGAAGTTGTTAACAACGACCATTCCGCCGCGAACAGGGTTCTTGCCGAAAAAATTGTGAATGATCACCTCGCCGATCATGGCTGTATTGCTGGTACCGTCAAGAATATAATCGAAATTGCGTGTTTGGGGAGCGGAACTGTTATCGGTCAGACCGCAACCATAAATACCGCGTTTGGTATTGGTGTCTTTATTAGCAATAAAAAAGTCACCGACGCAGCAGTGATAGCTGTTTAATCCGGAGTAACCCTTTTTTTCATTTCCTGCAGAGGCAACCGTTACCGCTCTGTTGGCACCTTGATTAGGGTCGGACGGACAAAGAAGCGCACCGATATTTTGATTAAGAGGACTTGTTGTATCGCCGTCGGTGTAAGGATTGTATGATCCGCCATTCTTGACCTTATTGGTGATTTGTTCATAAATGGCGGCCTGTTCGAAGAAAGGAAGGCTGGGGACCAGATAACTGTAAATGCCCCTGTTAAAATAATTGTTAATTGATGCGGTTGCGCTCCAGCCGGTTTGACGGTAATCGACTCCCATCGACTGCTGAAATTGACGGCTTGGCAGATATCCGAATGAATCAACGTGATTGTGCTGCGCCAGCGCGATCTGTTTGATTTTGTTTGTGCATTCCATTCGTCGGGCCGCTTCCCGGGCCGCCTGAACTGCCGGTAAAAGCAGTCCGATTAAAATACCGATGATCGCAATAACGACCAACAGCTCCACCAAAGTGAAGGCGCTGCGAAAAAAAATGTTTCTACTCATCTTTTACCTCTGCAATAAATTTATTATGATGCTGGAAATTTTCAAAACTTGCGAAAATAAATAAATAAAATTAGAGTGTGTATAATTTATACCGTCTGCATTTTGTTGTATCTGTTTTCCGTCAGAAAAACTTCCGTTTTCCAAAAACTGTTATATAAATATTAATTATACTGCTTTTAATTTATATTTTCCGTCATCTCCGCCGATTGACCGCGTGAATCGGCTGTTCTTTTGACATTATAACGGAAAATTCATGATGGAATCGGTATAACTTTTTATTGAAGAAATAATTCGCTCATTGACAGAATATGGTTGAGCCTGTCCCGAAATGGATTTAAACGCCATTTGGACTGTTTATTTCTTTATTATCAGGTTAATATCAGAATATCAGGTTAGTCTTAAAAAATTTTTTATCTCTTAATTAATATTATATAAATTTAACTGTATTCATTTTACTGCTTTTTTCTTGATTTTGCAAGAAATTTAAAAAAGAAAAGTTTAATTTTATGAAAAAGAAAATAAATATATATAATGTAATGTATATGAATAATAAATTAATAATAAATTGATAATATTGTCTGTTCTGAATGGAATACTTGTATTTCCGTTTAAAAAAAGTAAAATATAGGTTGATTGTATGTTCAAAAGATTTGTTATACTCTAATGATGTCAAACTTCCATGTTTCGATCGAAAATTTTCTGCGGCCGTCATATTAAATTTTCGCGAAATCGCTGAAAGACATTGCTAACCGGCTGTTCTTTCCGGAACGAAAAAGCGAAGAAAGCCGACGTAAATTTTCAGCGGAACAAACAGAGAGTCGACAGTATTTTTTATTGGTCCCAAAAGAAAACAAAATAAAGGAAAAAAATGAAATTATTGAAAAACATAAAATTTGTATTGATCCTGTTTATTGGTATGTTTGCGGGTACGCTGATAGCGCAGGATCAAGGGCCGTCTCGAAAAGATTCTTTTGACACAAAAGCGCTTGATGCTAAAATGGAGACGGCTTGGCAAACAGCCTGGACAAAATTTTATTCACCGAAAACAAAACTCTTTTATGATTTCATAGAAAGTTATGAGCCGGGTCATGAACTGGACCATCTTCCGACGGAAGCGGAGGTTAAGGCTCAGGATCCGAACGAGTGCGGTTACGGAACAGCGATGGAGGACTGCATGATTTCAGCGGGAGTCATTCTTTCGATGATTCTGGATCGTTACGCGGTAACCAAAGAAGAGTCGATGAGAAAATCCGCTCTTGATGTTTTTGAAGGGATCGAGCTTTGCGCGACGGTTCACGGATCGTCCGGTTTTGTTGCCCGGGGGGTCAGTCCGAAAGCGCCGGATCTTGTTTACATCAATTCATCCAGGGATCAGGTAACGCATGCGGTTTTTTCCGCTTGGGAGTATTATCGAAGTCCGCTTGCGGATGAAAAGATCAAGGTCCGAATACGAAAATATCTTTCCGCGGTTGCTGATCGAATGATTAAAAATGTTGTGCCGGAAAATGATTACGATTTCCTTTGCGCGGACGGATCCCGCTGTCGACGGGGAATATGCAAAATGTATAAAGTAATGGGGCATGAAGCGGCCCGTCTTCCGATGATTTATGCGGCCGCCTGGGACGCGACCGGAGAAAAGATCTATTGGAACGAGTACCGGAAATACATACGCGAAGCGGTCGAAATGTCTGTCAATTTGGAGAAGAATACACAGATCAACCGCTGGGTTCCTTCTTACGCGCTTCTTCAAATGCAAGTCTCGCTCAATCTTCTTTATCAGCTGGAAAAAGATCAAAAAATTAAAGCGGATATTCGGCAGGCCATGTTGAACGCCAGCCGGATCGCGGCGCAAAAAAGCGGTTGGGTTCTGCAGTCCATGCGCAAGAGAGATCTAACGGAAGTTGCTCCCAACTGGCGCAAGGCGGGCGGTCTCAACGGCGAATATCGAAAAACCTGGTATGCGGTGCGCGAAGCGGGAGAAGTGGCGCTGACCCAATTGCTGGTTCCCGACGGTCCTTATGATCAGGCGCAGATCAAAAATTTTACGGAATCCTTAATGCTTCCCGATTATCAAAAAATTTCAACTTGCGGTATTTACGATCTTCTCGGCGGATACTGGAAGGCCCGAAATAAAGGGATCTTTTGATAAAGGAATTTTTTGACCGGCTGAAATTTTTCGCCGGTCATTTTCTATTA
>CAZZEF010000062.1:0-10506 GCA_964652875.1 uncultured Planctomycetaceae bacterium | reverse complement strand
AATTTCTTTTCAGTTGTATTAATGAATATTTTTGATCTTGTTTTTCATGTAAGGCTTTGATAAAGGAATTTTTTGACCGGCTGAAATTTTTCGCCGGTCATTTTCTATTAGGCAAAAAACTGAAGCCCATTTATATTTAATGAGCTTGAACTTGCGACTTTCTGATCCGCCGGATTGTTCCCAAACACAATTTCTTTTCAGTTGTATTAATGAATATTTTTGATCTTGTTTTTCATGTAAGGCCTGTTATAATAAACGAATCGGATGATATTACTAATGTCAAAATAAAAATCGGACGCAGATTATGTATCGAACACAGATTATAATTTGTCGATGATCGGTGTTTGTGTCAGAAATAGTTTTGTATTATCAGCTGATTCTTTTTGACCGAACGGGGATGCGTTTGCGTTTTTTAAAGTGTTTCAGACGGCGGTCGAAAACGGCGGAAAGGTGCTTATTGCGATGTCAAAATATAGGATTCTGCTGGTTTTAACGGTTTTGATAATGAGTTGGGGAACCGTTTCAGACGTGTTTGCTCAAAGAGGATCGAATTTCGGTTTTCGGTCCGGGGATGAAAGGAAAAACAAGAGTCAGGAAACAAGGGAGTTCGGCGGATCTTCCGGGGATCTGTTTCATTTTTTAGTCGGTTCCGCAACGGATTATATGTTTGACACAACCGAATACAGCCGGAAGATCAAAGATCAGAACGATCGTATTCAGAAATTTTCCAATTCCCGTTCTTATCAATCAAGTGTTGTTGAAATTTATTCGTTGAAAAATCGTTCTGATCTTCAACGCAATATTTTTGACAGTGATTTCAAAGATACATTCGATATTGGACGGGGCGGCCTTTGGAACCTGGGAACTGTTTCTCCAAACAGATCAAAAGAGATCGGTGTAAACGGAAGAGGCTCCGGCGGGATCTTCTCAATGCAAAATACTGTTAACGAGAGAAATTATGAATACGATTTTGACGGGAAAGTTTATGATCGTTTCGGCTCAAATCGGTATTTATGGCCTTTCCCGGTTACGGGTGATAATATTGTTAACCAAGGGCGTTCATGTACGGGATCAGATCTGGTCGGGACAATTTTTACCGGTGATGATCAGAACGGAAAATTGTTGAATGAAAACAGTCAGGGCAGGGACAGTCAAACAGTTGAAAATGTGTTGACGAACTGGACGCGGACGGACAATCTTATTTTTGACGGCAGATCTGACGGCAGTTTCCCATTACTATTCGATTCAGAAAAACTTATCAATGGCGCCAACGATTCGCAAGAAGAAAAAGTTTTTTTCAGTAATTCCGATCCGTTTGTTTGGGAAAGAAATTCTTTTTTATTTGACAGATCGATTTTATGATAAAATTTCCTGTTTTATTGCGGTTTGATTTTATGAGAAGGCTATTCTTTTGAAGTTGGAATAAAATCCATTATGAAAACGATAAAATTGGTTTATACTGCCTTTTTTTAAATTTTCCGTGATCTCCGTCGATTGACTGCGTGAATCGGCTGTTCTTTTGACATTATAACAGAAAATACATTACGGAATCGGTATAAGAAAAATTTTTTTACTCCGTTGCGGAAATTTCTGAATTTTGTATAATTATATAGAAGCATTATTGTTTTTCGGGTTGTCTTCCGATCTTCTTTAAGAATCGGAGCTATTTTCTGACGAAGAAGCGAAAAACAAGATGAAATTGAAATAAACATCCAGCCAACAGGAAAAATCAGAATGAAAAAGATCTTTTGGGCCCTTCTTGCGGGGCTTCTTCTGACTCTGCCGTTGTCCGCGGCGGAAATTACTCCGGAAGGAATGAAACAGCTTGAATCGGACTGGCTTTTTCAATGCGGCAACGCGCCGACGTTCGAGAAAGCGAAACTTGAAATCAAATACGCCCGGGATCTGGCCGAACGAATGCAGGATCTCGACGACGCTCCCGAATTCACCAAGGAACTTAAACAGCTTGACGAACTTGAAAAAAAGATCGGATCCGTTAAAGAAACGCCGGACTCGGCTAAAAATCTTTATCTCGAAGTTCGCAAACTGAAGAGAAATATCGTATTTCAAAATCCTTTGATCAAATTCGATAAAATCGTTCTGATTGACAACCCGTATCCCAAAGGGAAAACGGGCGACGCGACCGATGAATGGGGCCATGAAGCCCGGCATCGTAACGGATTTATGGCCGAACCCGGCGGAAGGCTTCTTATTGTCGGACTCAATCCGGGAGGAGAAGTCAAAGATGTTCTGGCCGGTCATGAAGGAAGTTTTTGGCGTCCTGATGTTTCCTTCGACAAGAAAAAGCTTCTTTTCAGTTTTCAGCCGAAAGGGGATAAATCCTTTCATCTTTATGAATGCAATATCGACGGGTCCGGTTTCAAACAGCTCACCCGGGGCGATTACGACGATCTTGACCCGATTTATACTCCGGACGGAAAGATCGTTTTTTGCAGCAGCCGCCAACATTCTTATGTTCGCTGTATGCCGATGACGCATTCGTTTGCGGTGACCCGATGCGATGCCGACGGAAAAAATATTTATGTTGTCAGCGCCAACGGAGAACCGGAATATCTGCCGTCGATGATGAACGATGGACGTATTGTTTTTACTCGTTGGGAATATACAGACAAGGCTCTTTGGCGCGTTCAAAGTCTTTGGACCATGAATCCGGACGGGACCAATACGCAGACATTTTGGGGCAATCAGTCCGTTTGGCCGGACGTTTTAACGGAAGCGCGCGCCATTCCGAACAGTTCCAAAGTCATGTTTGTGGCCGTCGGCCATCATGCCTGGTTCAACGGATCCGTTGGTATTGTCGATCCGACGGTCGGTCTGAATTATCCGCAGGGACTCAATCGGGTAACTCGGGAAGCCGCATGGCCGGAAGTCGGAAATGGTCCGGAAGATCCCGCCGCGCATAATGATTATCATGAGTCGGGAAAGATCTTTGCCTATAAAACCCCTTACCCGCTTTCCGAAGAATATTTTCTCGTCAGTGCCCGCGAAGGAGGACATCTTTACAGCGGACCGCATAACGACTGGTTCTTCCGTCTTTATTTTATGGATGTTTACGGGAACAAGGAACTGGTCTATCGCGGTCAATACAATGCCTATCATGCGATGCCCCTTGTCGCCAGAAATTATCCGGTCAAGCCGGATACGGTCAAATGGCCGAAAATCGGATCCAATGACGAGCCCGCCCCCGGGATTCTTTACAGCAACAATGTTTTTGACGGCGCTCCCGAAATTTTAAAGAAAAACGGAAAAGCGATTCGCGTTGTCCAAATGGATCCTAAAACATACACCACTTGGCATAAAACGGTTCAGCATGACGGGCCCGCGGTCAGTGTTTTTCAGGCAGAAGGGGTCAAACGGATCCTTGGCGAAGTTCCGATCGAAGCGGACGGCAGCGTTCATTTCGAAGTTCCGTCGGGTCAGTCGTTTTTCTTTGAAATGCTTGACGATCAAGGACGCGCTATTCATGTTATGCGTTCATTTACCAATGTCATGCCCGGCGAAAACCGCGGCTGCTTTGGATGTCATGAAATGCAGAACACGACACAACAGAATATGGTCGGGCAGGGGGCCCAGGTCGGTATCGCCGTTCGTCGTGCGCCGTCCAAATTAACCCCTCCTTCCTGGGGAACAAAAGAAAGTATCGGGTATTACCGATTCGTTCAAAAACCTGTTCTTGATAAATATTGCGCCAAATGTCATCAGGATCCTTCCAGTAAAGCTTACGCGAAACTGAATATGACTTATCGACCATCCATGCATGGCTGGTGGGCCAACGTTCACTCAAGACCGAATGATATCAGTCCGTTTACTGAACCGTATTTGACAATGGTCAGCGGCAAAACACCTTGGGGACGGGCCAAAAATCGCGATAAGAACAACGTCCCTGAAAATGTCGCCGGACTCTTTATCGTCGAAGGTTACGGCACCAACGATCCCGACAATTTGAGAACGCTTCCTCCTTATTCCGCTTACTCTCCGGTCAGTCGGCTTGTTCACAACGCGATGAGCGGCGAACACAACGGTATTCGCGTTCAGGGTGAAGATCTTAAAAGGCTTATCGCCTGGGTTGACTGCAACGGTCCTTATTTGGGAGACGAAGAGATCAGGAGTATGTATGATCCGCAAACCGAAACCGTTGCGACTATTCCCCCGATTCGACCGAGAATCGCGACCGCTCCGGTGATCAACCGATTCAACGTCCGGCAGGACGGCGATACCAAGGCAATGCTTCCTCCTTTGAAGCTTCTGCCGAATCCTGATAAAGAAGTTGATAAAAATGCTGTCCTTCACAAAATGCAATTGGAGGAAATTAAGAAAGAACCCAAATGCAATCTCGAAATTGTCGGCGCCAATTACGGTAATAATGAAGAAAAGAAACGAATCAATGTCGTTGATAAAATTCGAAAAGCCTCTAACGGCAGCCGCGCTTTTGAAATCGAAAATTATAACAAATGTTTCGGTGATCCGATCTTCGGACAGGTTAAAACGTTGAGAATCGCCTATAAAATCGACGGCGGACCTGTTCGTCATGTTTCATTCAAGGAAAACGAACTTGTGATCCTTCCCAAATAGGTTTGCGCAAAAAAACTGGCGGAAGTCGATCTTCCGCCGGTCAATTCCGTATATTTTTAATTGACGGAAAGATAATCTGTAATCTCATGAACGGACAGATACATTGAACGGTCTAACATTGTCGAAACAGATGTCGGACCGGAATTCTTTTTTAAATAATTGAAAATACCTTTCTTGTACTGTTTTTATTTAAAATATTCCGTCATTTGCGCCGATTGACTGCGCGAATCGACTCTTCTTTTGATGTTATAACGGAAAATTCATTATGGAATCGGTATAAAAATCGAAAAACGATTGAAATTTAAATTTCATCTGATATATTTATACTCGGTCATGGTTCGTTTATGCCGTAATCAGGCAGGGAAATTCGTTCTCTTGCGAAAGAAAACGTTTCTTGGTTGGCCCGGCGTTGCTTGAAGCTCCGTCGGATCTTTTACTGATGAGCCGGATCTTCTGTTGAAGCGGCCTGTCCCGTCCGGCAACGGAAAAAACAGGACACATTAAGAACCTGTCCGAAGAATTAATTTAAAGATAATAATACGCGTTTATTTCATTTTTTAGGATTGATTTCAGGATAGATCCTAAGTGTATTCCGGCTCCGTTTTGTTTTTTCAAAATCAAAACGGACCGCGTGCCCGTTCACAAAACGGTCAGCGAAACGGGATGGAAATATAAAGAGCGGACAATTAAAATACTGACAGAATACAAAATTGAAATTGTAAAATTGAAATTGTAAAATTGAAATTGTAAAATTGAAATACCGAAAGAATATAAAGTATATTTTCGGTTGCGAGGCAAGGATTATCATTAATGAAGGCAGAACAGTATCCGGTTTATAAACTGTCCAAAAATCAGGCCAACAGAGCGGGGAAAGTCTTGGTAACCCCGGCAAGTATTGAGGAAAAAATCGACGCATTCGAAATAATGGAACAATGGTGCGTTCTTCATGCTTATCCACTTGATTTTTATAATGAGCGCATTCGGGATCTGATCCAGACGATCGGCAAAACAGAAAGTTTTATTACCGCCCGTCGGATCAAAAGAATTCCATCCATTTATCATAAACTGGTTCGTTTTCCTGAGATGTCGTTTGGCCGAATGCAGGATATCGGCGGTATTCGGATCATTGTTCCCAAGGCGGACGATATTGATTTCATGCGGGAAAAGATCGTTCAGGCAGAGAATATTCAGAAGTTCAAACGAATTTGCGATTATGTTGCGCAGCCGAAAAGATCCGGGTATCGGTCTTGTCATTTGATTTATGAATTTAACGATTCCGAGTCACCGCGGGAATATTATGGTCTTAATATTGAGGTTCAGATCCGGTCGAAGATTCAGCATGCCTGGGCGACCGCGCTGGAAACGTTCAGTGTTTTTCTCGGACATCCTCTTAAATCAAGTCAGGGTCCGCAGGATTTTCTGACTTTTTTCGAATTGGCCAGCGCCGCTTTTTCTTATTATGAGAATCGTCCACTTATGGAAAAATACGCATCCGCCGATATTGCCGATCTCGTTCGTAAACTGTATGAATTGTCGCTCCAACTCAAAATTCGGGAAAATCTCGATGCTTTTTCCGATACGATCACCGTCTCTTATTCCAATAATGATAATTTTATTGGTTCGGAGGAAAACGGGGCAAACACGAATAAAAAGAACGGCGCATCAAGTGATTCGGAAAATAAATTGGGGCCGGTCGAATTGAATCTGACCTCCGGATCCTGCGACGCCGGAAATCCGAAAAAAGAAAGAAAGCCTTTGGCGGGCGATCCGATTGTATCGCTTTCACCGTCCGTTTCTAAAAATGTTTTCGTCAAATCAAAAGGAAATTATATCATTTTGAAACTGAGTCCGAAAACGGGAAAGGTCATGATCCATTTATGTCAGGACATCGCGGAAGCGCATCAGTTATACGTCGATTTGGAGCAGTTCAAAGGCCCATCGGACGATATTGTTCTTGTTTCTGTCAGTTCCGTTTCCGCGCTCCGGGAAGCCTATCCCAACTATTTCGCCAATACGGTTGGCTTTCTTTATATTCTTGACGAACTTTTTGAGACCTATTGCAAAAAATAACAATGTTTTATACAGCATTTATTTTAAATTTTCCGTCATTTTTGCCGATTGACTCCGTAAATCGGCTGTTCTTTTGGCGTTATAATGGAAAATTTATCATGAAATCGGTATATATGCCCTTTTCATTTTTTTGTTTCAGCACTAAAAACAGACTGGGCACCGCGTCAGTCGGCGGAAACATAAAAAATGACGGCGAATAAATTCATATTGAATTTGACCTGGATCGAAACAACGTCAAAAATGGGCGCTGTTAAAAATTGAACAGACGAAAAGAGGAGAATTTAAAATGATTAAAAAGTTGCTGCTTGCGGCACTGCTGGTTGTTATGGCCGGTTCGCTTTACGCGAAAGAAGTAAAAGTCGAAGCGAAGATCGATGCGGGAATCGCTTGGTATGACGCTCATCAATGGGCTCCAAACGGTCAATGCTGGTCGATGGAAGCGGACCGTTATTTTACGCGAATGACCAAAGAAATGAAGAAAGTCGTTACACCCGGAGTTTGGGGGAACGCGCAATGCTCCGCCGGACTTTTCTTCCGTTTTGATACCGATGCCAACGCGGTTCGGGTTAAATACAAGCTTTCGGGAGATCCGCAAGGAATGGCGCACATGCCCGCAACCGGAAAAAGCGGACTTGACCTTTACGCAAAGAAAGACGGTAAATGGATTTGGGCCGGAAATACCCGTCCAAGCAAGAAGGAGGATTCTGTTTCGCTCATCGGCGGACTGTCCCCGAAAATGCGCGAGTTCATGCTTTATCTTCCGCTTTATAATGGAATCAATGAACTTGAAATCGGCGTTCCCGAAAAGGCGGTCTTTAAAGCGGTTGCGCCTGATCAGGAAAAATGGATCGCTTATTACGGAACATCTATCGCGATGGGGGGCTGCGCGTCCCGGCCCGGAATGGCCTTTACCGCAATGCTCGGGCGACGGCTGGATCTGACTGTTGCCAATCTCGGTTTCTCCGGATCCGCAAAAATGGAACTCCCCCTGGCCGATCTGTTTGCGCTTTGGAATATGAATGCCGATCTTGTCAAAGAACGCGCGATTCCGTTTATTCAAAAAATCCGGGAAAAACATCCGAAGACCCCGATCCTGCTTGTTGAGGATTCTCTTTCTTCCAATCTCGGAATTTTGAGCAGCGGGGAAATAAAACCGAGTATCAAACAGAATTATTATCGGGCGGCATATGATCATTTTAAAAAGGCCGGCGATGAAAATATTTATTATCTTCCTTTCAATAACCTGTTGCGCGAAGATCTCGATTGGGACGGAACGGTCGATTCCTGTCATATGAATGATCTTGGCATGTATCGAATGGCGGAATCGCTTGAAAAAGCCGTTCGCCCAATCCTTGAAAAAAATAACGGAAAGAAGTAATTCTTTGCGGAAACACTTCTTTTTATCGGACAATAACCGGGCCGGTGAACCCTGCCCGTTTTTTATCAATTGATAATACCGACATTGATTTTTCGCGGTTTCCCCCGATTGACTTTATCAATCGGTCCCTCTTGGGGGGAGTGAACGAAAATTTATGATGAAATCGGTATCTCTGTTATAGCAAACCGAACAATGACTGATATTATATCCCGTCGAAAATTTTTAGGCGCCTCTTTGCTGACTCTGTGTCTGCCCCGTTCGCTTTGGGCTTGGCCGGAAAATGAGATCGTTTTGCGTTTTACTGCGATGAGTGATGTTCATTTTGACATATCTAACAAGAGTACGTCAACGATTCATCAGCGGCTTCGAAAAGCGATTTCCGCGGCGCGGGAATATTCTTTTTCCCAGCCGTATAAAAAACTGGACGCTTTTGCGGTCGCCGGCGATTTCTCTAATCATGGACAGGAAGAGGAATTGCGTCCTTTCCGAAAAATTATGGACGATCTTCTTGATCCGGACGTCAAACGTGTCCTTTGCATGGGTAATCATGAATTTTGGAAAGGGAACAAAAAGCTTTGGAGTTCGGTTTTCGATGTCGCGGACAATTCGCATCAGATCATTAACGGATTTCATTTTATCGCGCTTTCTCCCGAACGGGGTAATATGAAAGAAGGGGATTATTCTTATATCCTTGACTGGCTGAAAAATGAATTGGCCTTGGCGTGTGCCGATGATCCGAAAAAGCCGATTTTTGTGATCCAGCATTATCCGGTTCGCGATACGATTGAAGGAAGTTACAACCGGCCGGGCGAATTTCCCGCGGGAGTCCGCGATCTGTTCGATACCCTGAGTCAATATCCGCAGGTCATTGATATTTCCGGTCATTCGCATTATCCTTCTGTCAATCCGCGTTCAGCCTGGCAGGGAAAATTCACCGCGTTCGGAACGGGCTCAATGAACTATTTCGTCTTTTTCAACCGGCAGAAGATTAAAAACGGTCCTCTTTCATTCAATAAAGCCGGCACCTTTTATATTATTGATGTTTTCAAGGACAATTCTGTCCGGTTAAAGCTTTATGATGTTATCAGCGATTCTTTTATGGATCGCGAATATCTTGTCGCCGAGCCGGGCAATATCGAAAAATATCTTTATACAGAGAATCGTTTTGCGAAAGCTCTGCCCCCGTATTGGCCCGACGATGTTTATTTGGATGTGTTCGAAGCGGCGTCGACTGGTGTGACCGCGATGTTTTCACCAGCCCGGGATGAAAATTGCGTCGAATGTTACAAACTCGATATTGACCGGTTCAACGGGATCGAATGGAAACATTTCAATACCCATTCGTTTTTATCCGAATTCCATCTTAAAAAGTCGGGATCAAGTATTATTTCTTTTTTAACAGGACTCATTCCTGACAGCAGATATCGTTTGAATGTAACGGCGGTCAACTGTTTTGACAAAGAAACTCCCCAAAAACTGACCAAGGAATTTAAAACCGGACACGGCGATGAGACGGTTGACCGGCAGTCGGTTTCTCCTGAAGCGAATTTTATTAATCTGATTTTTTTTGAGGGCGGGTATTCAAATAAACCGTCAAATAAAAAATTTCAAAAACGGGTAAAATTTCTCGGAACGCCCCAATATATTGTTGATTCCGATTTGGGACCCGCCATTAATTTGAACGGAAATACCGATTGCTGCCAGATCCCCGTGACCGGAACGCATTACAACAGCATTCGCGGAGAAATTACAATCGCGGTCCGTTTCAAAATTAATTCGCTGGAAAAAGATGAAGAATACAATTCTATTTTCGGCAATACGGAAGAGGGGGGGCTCGGACTGATCCTGAATCCTGAAAATACGGCCCTCGAATTTTGGTGTCATTTGGAAAACAGTTACAAAAAGATCAGCGCGCCGGTTAAATTGGGTGAAGTAATCAACGCGTTCGCTGTTTTTGATGGTGATAAAATGATCCTTTACATTAACGGTCGGGAAGTGGCTCGGGAAAGCCATTGCGGACCAATCACTTACACCGACAGTCCGGACGCTCGCGCTTTTTGTGTTGGGGCCGATATAACCCGAACCGCAGGCGCCCGATATTATTTTCGCGGCCTGATTTCTTATGCGCGTGTGTACACTTGGGCACTCTCGCCTCGACAGATCAAAAGTATGTCCTGATGATTTGAGAATCGGTGTCGATTGGACATTGTTTCATCAAGATCGAACAAAAAACGTTCGAATAAGGTGAAGCTGACGCGGTAAGCCCCGAAAAAGTGTTTCAGTTGGAACCAAATAACGACCTGTTCACCAAAACACCGGTTCACCAAAACACCGGTTCGCAAAAAACGACCGGCGTTAGAATGAAAAAACAAAAGGATACCAAGAGACTTGTTAAAGCGGAGTTGCCGCGTTAACCCCCGAAAAAGTGTTTCAGTCGGAACCAAATAACGACCTGTTCACCAAAA
>CAZZEF010000061.1:16184-20224 GCA_964652875.1 uncultured Planctomycetaceae bacterium | reverse complement strand
GTATCCGAACTCTTCCGACCGTTCCCGATTCCGCGTTTCGATCCAAAAAGCCTTTCGCCCCTCAATCGGATCTGTCGTCTGAACTCCCGGAAGATTTCCGCGGACAGAATCGGTCTCTTTGGCTAAAAGAAGATTCGGGTAAATGACCCCTTCCGATACGGATTCGCCGTCAATGCAAATCCGGTAACGATTCTCGTCCAGAGACAAATTGTCCCGAACCCGTATTTTGGGAATCAAAAGCCCCATTTCCGATGCGATGCGACAACGGATCTGTCGTAAATGCTCAATAAATTCTTCTTTATGATCCAAATCGGCCAGTGATAGAAGACCGGCCCCCAATTCCAGTTCGATCGGATCAATCGTCAGATAGTTTTCGATCCGTCCTGATTCCTGTTCTTTTTCTTCTTTTTCCGCTGTTCGTATTTTTTCCAATTTTTCATTTTCTTCTTTTTGATTCTTGTTATAAATCATTAATGAGGCAAGAGTCAAAACAGCGGCAATTGACAAAAACGGGATTGGCGGCATTCCGGAAAACGCGAGAACAGCCAGAAAGAGCGCGGTAAAAAGGAGTGTTTCCGGACGCAAAAAGAGCTGACGAACGACCTGTTTGGGCAAATCGCTGCTTTCTCTGCATCGGGTTACGAGTATACCTGTCGCCAACGAGATCAAAAGAGCGGGAACTTGCGCAACCAAACCGTCACCGATAGTCAGTGCCGTATATAACTTTAGTGCTTCCGTCAGGTCCATTTTCTGCTGGACGACTCCAACAAAAAGACCGCCGATGATATTGACGAATGTTATAATGATCGAAGCGATTGCGTCGCCCCGGACAAATTTGCTCGCTCCATCCATCGCCCCGAAAAAATCGGATTGTGACGTTAACTCCTGCCGAAGTTCCCGGGCCTTTTCTTCACTAATTGTTCCAGCGTTGAGATCGGCGTCAATAGCCATCTGTCGGCCTGGCATTGCGTCAAGAGTGAATCGGGCGGCGACTTCGCTGATGCGCGTTGCCCCCTTGGTTATGACAACAAACTGAATAACAATAAAAAGAGTAAAAATAACGATGCCGACAACCAGACTTTCACCGGTCACGAAACTGCTGAAAGTTTTAATGACCTCTCCCGCCGCCAGATCGCCCGCTTCTCCTGCCCGGGAAAGGATCAATCGGGTCGTTGCGATATTCATCGTCAGTCGAAAAAGGGTCGTTATCAGTAAAATTGTCGGAAAAATACTGAAATCAAGGGGCTTGCGAATAAAAAAAGTCGTCATCAAAATGACAACGGCAAGCGCAATACTCAACGAAAGCAAAAGATCCATCAGCGCTGCCGGAAGTGTAATCAGCGCGACAATCAGCGAAAAAATAACAAAACAGGGAACAAGTACATCCTGTATTTTTATGCTTCGATATAAGGATTTCATTTTGCCGGCAGTATTTTCTCTTGATAGGTAATTCCGACCAATTCCGGATACGATCCCCGAAAAGGGCGTTCTGTTTCAGCAGCTCAATAGATAAAGAGCCAAACGGTTTTCTTCGAAATCATAATGAATAACAAAATTCGTGTCCAGATCAATTCCTGATTTTTTGACACCGGACGGAACGGGAGAATCGACACAAATTGTTTTACCCTGTGTCAAGAAATAAAAAAGACGTTCTGAAGAAATCAAAACGTCCTTTAGTTTTTCGCCGGGAAAGAATTTTGTCTGTCGGCAGTTCAGTTTAAAACGCACTGGAAGAGCGAATGCCGCGCCGGAATTTTAGGATCGAATTCCGGATAATCGCTTCTGTTATGCGAGCCGCGAGTCTCTTTGCGCTCCAAGGCGCCCTCGATAATCAAAGAGGAAACAGTAATCATGTTTTGCAGTTCCCAAGCGGCGGGGAAATGAAACTGACTTTTAAGAACATATTGGGACCAATGCTCAATATTTCTTTTGGCTTCAAGCAAACCGTTTTCGTCGCGAACGACGCCGACGAGCCGCCACATCATGCTTTTAAGCGAATTTCGAATGTCATCGACATCGACAAAAAGATTGGTTTCGCAGAAATTAAGCGGCGATTTATCGCATTTATCGCAGTCTTTCTGATAAGTGCATTGTCGGCAAGGACCGGAAGTCGGCTTGATCAAACTGTTTTCGATCGGCAGCGCGGTATATTGATCGGTCATTTCCAGCGCTCTTTTCGAAGCGAGGCGTCCGGTTTTTTCGCCGTAAACAAGCGCTTCAAGGAGACTGTTGGAGGCCAGGCGGTTGGCGCCATGAAGGCCGGTACTCGAAACTTCGCCCGCGGCCCAAAGATTTCTGACGGATGTTTCGCCGTCGCTGTCCACGAGAACACCGCCCATTGAATAATGAGCGCCCGGCCGGACCGGGATCCGGTCGTGAGCCAGATCAAGACTGAATTTAGCGCAAACCGCGGCGATTCCGGGAAAACGATGATAGATCCAGTCGGCTTCCTTATGCGTCAGATCCAAATAAACATTCGGATGATCGGTCAGTTGCATTTGTTTGACGATTGAGCGGCTGACAACGTCTCGGGGAGCCAATTCTCCCCGTTCGTCATAATCTTTCATAAAGCGATAGCCGTTTTTGTCCAAAAGCCGGGCCCCTTCGCCGCGCATGGCTTCGGTGATCAAACTTCGGCTTCCGCCGGCGATATAAAGAACGGTTGGGTGAAATTGGACGAACTCCATGTCGCGAATCAGCGCCCCGGCTCGATAAGCCATTGCAACGCCGTCCGCGCAGGCAACGTCTGGATTGGTGGTTTCGCGGTAAAGCTGGCCAACTCCTCCGGAAGCCAAAATAGTCTGTTTCGCCCAAACGAGTTCCGTTTCTTCTTCCCGCTTCCAGTAAACAACGGCGCCCCGGCAGGTTCCGCTGGAAGTAAGAAGATCAATTGCGAAGGTGTCTTCCCAAATCCGGATATTCGGACGCGCTTTGACCTCTTCCGCAATGGACCGGACCACTTCCGCCCCCGTCGAATCGCCATTTGCGTGAACGATACGGAAATGACTGTGTCCCCCCTCCCGGCCAAGAAGCAATTCCCCATTCTCCTGTCGGTCGAATTTTGCGCCGTGATCAATCAGACGCTGAACTTCATCTGTTCCGCGCCGGATAATATAATCGACAACGTTCCGGTCGCAAAGCTCACCGCCGGCGATCATGGTGTCGTTGACATGATTTTCATAATTATCCGTATCAAGATCCCAAACCGTTGCTATTCCGCCCTGCGCCTTCTGACTGTTGGAGTTGTTCAGTCCCGCCTTGCAAATGACCAAAACACTCAAGGACGGATCGACGGCCAGTGCGGCACGAAGTCCGGCAAGTCCTCCTCCGAGGATCAAAACATCGGTGAAAAAATGCGGATGCAGTTTTGCGTGAAAAGGAGCCAAATAACGGGGCGTCTTAATCGACAACGAAGAAAATGAATTGCTGTTCACAATAAACTCCTGACTATTTTTTTTCCGGTGCGAAGACAACCGAAACGAACGGGTCGATTGCCCGGGCCCAACGGAGGTAACCTTTGGTGCTTAAATGTATACGATCCGGCATAATGTCATTGGGAACGGATCCATCCGCCTCCTGAAAGATCTTTCCGATCTCCTGAACGACAACATAATTCAAATCGCGGACGAAATAAGGAATTTGGCTGTTCAGTGCGTCGACCAGCGGCTGACGCGGCCGCCCGTCTTTAAATTTTATATCGCAGGGAAATACTTTCAAGAGAAGGACCTTGGTTTTTGGCGTCTTTTGATGCAAAAGTTGACAAATTTTTCGAATTCCGAACGCGACATCCTCCGCCTTGAAATCGGCTGCGGCGGTATTGTTTACTCCGAGAAGCAGAACGATCAGTTTCGGATTGATCCGGCTGAAATCATAATTTTTGATCCGCCAAAGAACATGCTGGGTCCGGTCGCCGTCGATTCCGAGATTGATCGCGTTGTATTTGGCGAAATATTTCTGCCAGATCTCTTCTCCGTTATGCTCATATTCCTTGCGGCCGGGGCGATTCGATTTTTTTTCCCAGCGATGCGTGATCGAATCAC